>CAJBBC010000124.1 GCA_903951185.1 uncultured Actinomycetes bacterium | reverse complement strand
TCGCCGCCATAAACTAATGTGAAAGTCATCCCGAGCATGTAGAAGACTAAGAAGAACTTCATTGGAAGTTTGGATCTTTTCCAGAAGAAAATCGAAATAAATATAGCCATCCCTGCATGGAGTGAAGGTATGGCAGCAACTTGATTAACTACCCCTTGGCCGAGTGAGATTATTTGGCCAGCGATTGGAATACCCAAAGCAGACCAGCCGCGGGTTGAGATCCTAAAGATTTCATCAGTAAAACCTTCACGAGCTGCGTACCAAGGTGGTGCGGCTGGGAAGGCGATGTAGGTGATTAAAGCCGACATCGAAATAACAATTATTCGCCTGGCAAATTTCTTCCAGAGGTCTCGATTACGCACATAAAGTGTGCCGATAATTGCCCAGGGAACGACAAAATGCGAGGTGTACATCAAAGCTACAAGCGACTCCCAAATGGCAATCGAATCAGGATTATAAATATGTTGCTGCAGCCACACTGTTGGGATTTGACCATCAATTCCAAACCAAGCCAGTTCTAAGTCATATAACTGCCCGATCAGAATTGGTCGACCAAATTGATCAGCAGCCCCGCGGCTAAAGTCATAAGCGTAAAGCAAGAAGAAGAAGGGTATCCAGTCGGCAAAAATTCTCAGTGCGCCGTGGTCAGTGCCAACTGAAAAAGCTAAGGCTCCCGACAAAATAATGATGAGTTGACTTGCTCGGTCGAACGGAATTCCAACAAATAGCAAATAGCCGAATAACGTGATCCCCCAGCTGGCCACAGCAGCTTTTCGATTAGTCGGCCATTGGTTCATTTCTGTACTTTATTCCAAATACACGGGTTGTTAGATCTTGGCCGCTACCTAATAACTGAAATAATTCACATAAATCGGCAGAATAGGTACATGGCCGTTGAAATCAAATTAGTTGAAAACATCGACGAAATGTCCCAGTTAAGTGACTTCTTCCAGATGATCTGGGCAAACGGTCCCGAAGTTGTTCCATTTGATATCGGTTACGCAATTGTGCACGTAGGTGGCTACGCAGCTCTGGCCTATTCGCAAAAAGAAATTGTTGGTGCCTCATTTGGAGTCCGCGGTGTTTACGATCACAAACCGATTCTGCATTCACATGTAACCGCATCATTAATTCCTGGAATTGGTTATGAACTAAAGCAGCATCAATTCCAGTGGGCAAAGAGCGAAGATATAACAGCCATCACATGGACTTTTGATCCACTAGTGCGACGTAATTGCGTTTTTAACTTAGACAAACTGGGGGCACAAGTAGTTGAGTTTTTGCCTAACTTTTATGGAACTATGACTGACGATATAAACGCTGGTGACACATCTGACCGACTATTTACTTATTGGCCACTTGCTGATCGTAAATATCAGCCACTTAACGAGACTAAAAATGTGGCTTTAGCAAACCACGATGGGCACCCAGTGCCACAAGAGTTTGATGCAAATTCACCGTACGCAATTTATCTACCCGAAGATATTGAACTACTGCGTAAATCAAACCTAGGACTAGTAAAGCTCTGGCGTACCGCAGTACACGATCTGCTGAATTGTGCGTTTGCAAGTGGTGGCAAGATTGAACAAATGATCGATAACCGTAGGGCCCTGTTAATCACTCCGAGTAAAGGATAGAAAATGAAACTTGAAGCTGTTGAACTTATTCGGATGGACGTGCCACTAAAGTCCGCATTCCGAACATCGTTTAGCTCAGTTAACATGCATCAAGTTGTTTGGGCGCATGTGGTAACTGATGTTGCTGAGGGCTGGGCCGAATGTGGCGCAAATGAGCGGCCTGACTATTCAAGTGAATTTCATAATGGTGCCGCCACCGTAATAAAAGAGTTTCTGCTACCCGACTTATTTGCGCTAGGCAATGATTTAACTGCTGAAGCAGTTGCCCCAACCCTTGAGTGGGCTAAAGGCCATCGGATGGCAAAAGCTGTTATTGAAACAGCCATCCTCGATGCCCAACTTCGAAACCAAAAGATTTCTTTTGCAAAATACTTAGGTGCCGATAAGGATAAAGTTCCGGCTGGCGTATCCGTTGGCATTATGGATTCATTACCTGAATTAATGAAATTTGTTGAAGGATATTTAGCTGAAGGTTACTTAAGAATTAAGCTAAAAATCGAACCTGGTTGGGATTACGAACCTGTGAAACTAGTTCGCGAAACATTCGGCCCAGATTTACTACTTCAGGTTGATGCAAATACTGCCTACACCCGAGATGATTTTGACTTACTAAAGCGATTAGATGAATTCAATTTACTTTTAATCGAACAGCCAATTAATGAAGAAGATGTTCTGGGCCATGCCAAATTAGCCGATTACATTGACACTCCGGTTTGTTTGGATGAATCAATAGTTTCAGCTGACATAGCTCGGGATGCTATAGAACTAGGCGCAGCTGAAATTATCAACATCAAACCTTCTCGAGTTGGTGGCTACATCGAGTCAAAGAAGATACATGATGTTTCACAAGCTGCTGGTATACCAGTTTGGTGCGGTGGGATGTTGGAAACGGGTATTGGTCGTGCGGCAAACTTAGCTTTAGCTGCGCTTCCAAATTTCACGCTACCTGGCGACACTTCAGCTTCTTCACGATATTTTGCAACTGATGTGACTGAACCATTTGTCTTAGTCAACGGTCACATTGATGTGCCAACTGGTCATGGTATTGGTGTCGATCCGATTCCAGAAATAGTTGAAAGATTTGCAGTATCCCGCGAGTGGATTAAACGCTAGTTTTTAAATTTTGGAATAAGTGCGCCGACTTCAGCTTGGTATTTTGCATAAGCCGGGTAAGTGGCCACTAAAAGTGCTTCTTCAAATTTAATTTTAAAAGTTAGTAATAAAACTAGCGGGACCCAAAAAACAAATTTAATCATCGCGCCGTTGGCTACAACAATGCCTAAAGTTGCAACGATTAAGCCTGCATAAATTGGGTGTCGAAGTTTGCGATAGATCCCAGTGGTTACTAATTTGCCAGTTTTTAATGGAACTGGATTTGCTGTTAGCGCTGGGCCAAGTCCCCTAAAACCAACAATCACAAGCGCGAATCCAGCGAGTTCAAGAAAAACTCCAAAGTAGCTGATCACTTTATTTGAACCAAAAATATTGTCCGAAGTAATAAATGCAATTCCACCTAAAAGTAAGAATTGAACAGTTACTAGTAATCGACCTTTAGCGTGGTTGTCCATATATGAAATTCCTAGTTGCGAAATTACCGACAGGTTTTTGTAATTTCTAATAATCCTACGCCACCATGGGCGTTGTTATTTAGGTAATTGGTGTGAGGTTGTAGACATGTTTTTCCATGAATTCCGTTCTGCTACCGGAGTAACTTGAAAGTTATAAGAGCATAAACACAAAGTTAATGCTCAAATGTCGGAAGGACATTAAATCTCATGAAAAACAACAAGGTAATCGGCCTAATTGCCGTAATTTTGGGTTCAGTTTTTATCATCGCTGGTGGCTTCACGTACAACATGGTGCATAACAAGTTAGCCGACGAGCGTATTACAGTTTCTGAAGATTCCCCTAAATATTCTGGACTCGAAGTTACCGGACCGTTCACAGCTTTCCAGGAAGCAAAAATGATTCAAACCCATGCCCTAGCAGCAACAGATGGCAAAACTTATGCTGAACTAGACCGCGAAGATCCACTACGTACAGTGGCAATGAATGGCTCATTCCTACGTGCCTCATTGTTCACATCCGTTGTCTCTTTCGGTGTTTCAGCATTAGCAGCAGGCGTGGGCGTAATGTTCGTCCTAGTCGGCTTAGCTATCCGGAATACTGCAAAACAGTAATTAACGGAGTAGCTACTAAATAAACAGAAAAAGCGACTGTGATCTCGGGTTCACAGTCGCTTTGTTTTTCCCAAAATCTAGTCATAGGTGGTTTAATTGATCTATGGCTGATAAAAAATCTGAACAGGATCCGGCTAAAGCCGCATTCTTAGCTGCCCTTGAAAAGAAAAAACAAAAAGGTGCTGCGCACACTGAAAGTCATACAGATAGCCAAGGTCGAGCTAAAGGTGCCCAATCAGGCACGGCCCGTCGTATTGAGCGTCGCCGTAGTGGCAGTGCTTAGCCTTTTTTCACTACTGAATACTTAAGCAAACTGTGACTAGATTGTCATTCGCTAAACTATTCCAGTCGGGGCGGTAGCTCAGTTGGTCAGAGCTAAGGACTCATAATCCTTCGGTCGTGGGTTCGAGCCCCACCCGCCCCACCCTGAATTCTCTTTTGTATTAAGTGAGATTCTCAGGTAAAGCTATTCCAACCTCTTCGAGGTTTGCGTGAACCTGATGCATGGTCGCCTCGACTGCGATAAACAATATAGGGCCTGAAAAAGTACATAATTGGAGCGCTAAATGCATGTACTAATCGCGTAAATGGCCAAAGCATAAATAGCAGCATGCCCGCGACTGCATGGATCTGGAATGACGGTAGTGATGCTGCCATTAGCTCTGGTTTTGGATTAAACAGCAGGATTGATCTAAACCATGGTGAAACCGTTTCTCGATAGTTGTATGCATCGCCCACAATGCCTGAGCCAACTAGCGTGGTTGCCAATCCAAGAACGATAGTTGACAACAAAAAAACGTACATCAATTTATCGTTTTTAGTAGTTGCCACAAATACTGACTGTGTCATTCTGCGGCGATAGACCAATAAGGAAATACCTAAAAGAGTGCCCAATCCCGACAATGCGCCTAGAGATACGGCGACCAAGTGGTAGGTTCCTTCAGAAATTCCAAGCGCATGTGTCCAAGTCTCAGGGATTAACAAGCCCAATACATGGCCTCCAACGACTGCAAGCATGCCCAGATGAAACAGTGGGCTTGCAACTCGCAAGATGTTGACTTCATAAACCTGACTAGATCGCGTTGTCCAACCGAATTTGTCATACCTGTATCTCCACCAGAGTCCCGTTGTGAAAGTAGCAATTGTGAAGTAAGGCAACGCTACCCAAAGCAGAATTTCTCGAGAAGTCATCTTCGCCCACCAAGGGTGTCGATGGTCGGAGACAGTGAAAATGGCTCTAAGCCAACATGTTCAACTGGTGGCCCAGCTGCAGCTAATTCTTCCATGCGCCGCGCTAGTTCTGGAGTCATCTCTGGAAGTGTCGCTAGTACCGCCTCAACAACTTCTGCATACATTGAATTCATTTTCAATAGCGCAGCGTGCAGAAGATTTATTGGCCCTTGATGTTCGGTAAGCAGGGCATCGCCAGTCAAGGAGTTACCTACTGCTGCAAACTCAAGTACCACAGATAAATGATCAGCTAACTCCTCAGATCCAAGATCAAATCCTGACTCGAGATAAGCCTGTTTAAATTTAAGGATCGCGCCACCTCGGTTTCGAGTGTCGCCATCAGTCCAATATGTTAAATACGGACATGCCCGACGTTTCATGTCAAAAACTGCTACGTAATGTGCTTGAATTTCTGAAATAGGAGTTGTGTTTAGGTAGCCAAGAAAATTCTCCAATGGCAATCTACTTTTTTCAGGGAGGCATTGCACAATCTGTGTGATTTCATCAACCCGAGAGATTAGATTTTCATCCGGATACCAGAGCAGCCAGGACGTAGCTAATCGCGCTGTCGCTATTTGTTCCGAAGAAATTTGCATAGATTTAGTCATTGCTACCATTGCTCCAGGATTTTAGATTCATTGTCATTGCCGAAAGTGGGATCAACACTTCACTGGTCTGACGATCCTTTAGACCGTGGAATGTTTCAATTGCAACTGGAATTGGCCGCCCCGAAGATTCGCCAAAGGGTCCTTGTCCGAACTGCCCTGGCCCTCCCGCTACATCAAGGGAACATCCCATCTCCTCCAAATTTTGGGCAGATTCCGCGTGGGCCTTGGGAATTACGTATCTGTCCTCGTACTTCGCAATCGCAAGCAACCGATACATTTCGTATAGTGTTTCTTCGCTCATGCCAACAGACGCTGGGATTTCAGGCTTTGGATCCTGTCCCAGGTTTACATCTCTCATATAGGAACGCATGGCTGCCAG
Organism: uncultured Actinomycetes bacterium; assembly: GCA_903951185.1. Classification (GTDB taxonomy): domain Bacteria; phylum Actinomycetota; class Actinomycetes; order S36-B12; family UBA5976; genus UBA5976. Next base: position 19,486 of record CAJBBC010000124.1, on the reverse strand, counting down.
CGTTTTTAGCGAACGCAGTACCGGCTCCGTATCTCCCGCTGTGAATAGCTCTGCTAAATACTCAACAGGGATTCGTAGTGAATTTAGCGCGCCGAAAAGATTCTTGGAATCTTCGGCATCGTTTCCGGTCTCACGTAAAGAATCCACAATTGGTGAAAGTGGTGGAACATACCAAACCATTGGCATTGTGCGATATTCAGGATGAAGCGGGAGTGCTACCCGATATTTCTTAATTAGTTTGTAAACCGGGGACTTTGCTGCGGCCTCAAGCCAATCTGCCGGGATGCCATCCCGAATAGCTGCTGCAATAACTTCTGGGTCACTTGGATCCAGCATGAGATCAAGTTGCGCTTCAAGCAAGTCCTGTTCATTTTCTTGCGAAACGGCTGCGGATACGGCATCGACGTCATACAAAATGATGCCTAAGTAACGCAAACGCCCAACACAGGTTTCAGAACAAACTGTTGGTAACCCGACTTCGATTCGGGGATAACACATTGTGCACTTTTCGGCCTTGCCAGTGTTGTGGTTGAAATATACTTTTTTGTAAGGGCAATTGCTTACGCACATGCGCCAACCTCGACAGGCATCCTGATCGACAAGCACGATACCGTCTTCAGATCTCTTGTACATAGCGCCAGATGGGCAAGCTGCTACGCAGGAAGGATTCAGGCAATGTTCACAAATCCTGGGCAAGTAAAACATGAAGGCTTGTTCGAACTCTAACTTCACGCGGTCGCTTACCTGGTCTTTGATCTTCACAAGAATCGGATCTTTAGGAGCTAGTTCCGGCCCACCAGCTAAATCGTCATCCCAGTTAGATGACCACTCAATTTTCATGTTCTTGCCAGTTATGAGCGATTTCGGGCGAGCCACTGGAGTATGGTCTCCTAGCGGAGCGCTAATTAAGGTGTCGTAATCATAAGTCCATGGCTCGTAGTAATCCTTTAGTCCAGGTAAATTTGGGTTACTAAAAATTTGAAGTAAACGCTTTAGGCGTCCCCCACTACGTAGCCTGACCTTGCCATTCTTAAGTACCCAGCCACCTTGCCATTTTTCCTGATCCTCATAAGTTCTTGGGTAGCCCTGGCCAGGACGGGTTTCAACATTGTTAAACCACGCGTATTCCACACCACTTCGATTCGTCCACGCCTGCTTACACGTAACAGAACAGGTGTGGCAACCAATGCACTTGTCAAGGTTCATCACCATTGCGACTTGCGCCATAACTTTCATTAGTAAACAACTTCCTGTGAGCGACGTCGAATTACTGTGATTTCATCTCTTTGATTTCCGGTTGGTCCCAAGTAATTGAAGGCAAACGAAAGTTGCGCATATCCTCCAACAAGGTGTGTTGGCTTAATTAACAAACGCGTCAATGAATTGTGAATACCACCACGTAAACCTGAAGTCTCTGTGCGAGGAACATCTACGGTTCTATCTTTGGCGTGATACATGTACACAGTGCCCTGTGGCATTCGATGCGAAACAATGGCGCGAGCAACAACAACACCGTTGCGATTGTAAGACTCGATCCATTCGTTATCTTTGACTCCGATTACCTCTGCATCCTGCGGACTCATCCAGATTTCAGGTCCGCCTCTGGAAAGGGAAAGCATGAACAAATTGTCTTGATACTCAGAGTGAATAGACCACTTTGAATGTGGAGTTAGATAACGGACAGTGATTTCTTTGCCAATGCCCATTTGTTGATCGCCATCTAGACGATGCATATTTAGTGGCGGACGATACGTCGGCATATTTTCGCCTAGCTCGCTCATCCAGTCGTGATCCAGAAAGAAATGTTGGCGCCCGGTGAGAGTGTGCCATGGCTTGAGCCGCTCAACATTGATGACAAATGCGGTGTAGCGACGTCCACCGTGTTCACTTCCCGACCATTCTGGACTAGTAATTACCGGGACTGGCCGTGACTGGGTATCCGAAAAATTAATTCGCTTACCCTCTTCCTCGATGGCAAGATCTGCCATCTTTTGCCCAGTTCGTTTTTCCAACGCTCGGAATCCCTGGACAGATAACCGGCCATTGGTTGTACCGGATAAAGCAAGTATGGTTTCGCAAGCATGTACATCAGTTACTAAAGATGGACGACCCTTTGCCGGACCATCAGGAATTACGCCATTTTTGGCTGCGAGCATTTCGATCTCGAAATCAGGCATGAATGGAACACCCTTTGTGTTCATCCCCAACTTTTCGGCAAGCGGTCCTAGAGCAGACATCTTTGCGCCGATCTCGGTGTAGTCGCGCTCGACAACTACAAATTTAGGTGCAGTTTTTCCCGGGATTAAGTCAACTTCCCCCTTCTTCCAATCCAGAACAACTCCACCAGGTAAAGCCATCTCATCCGGGGTGTCATGTAGCAGCGGAACGGATACTAAATCCTTTACTTTTTCAAGGTGATTGGGCGCCAAGTCTGAAACTTTTCGCCCCAAAGTTTGAAAAATGTCGTAATCGCTTCGAGTTTCCCAGGGCGGATCAATAGCTGGAGTAAATGCGTGCACAAATGGATGCATATCAGTTGATGAAAGATCATGCTTCTCATACCAAGTTGCGGCCGGCAAAAGAATGTCCCCGAATAGTCCGGTACTTGTCATGCGAAAGTCAATACTCACAAGCAGATCGAGTTTTCCTTCCGGTGCTTGCTCATGCCAGGTCACATCTTGAGGACGAAGTTCTTCTGGAGTTTCTTCGGCTCGAACCGCATGATCGGTACCCAATAAGTGCTTGAGAAAATATTCATTACCTTTACTGGATGAGCCAAGTAGATTTGCGCGCCAGATTGTTAATACGCGCGGCCAGTTTTCTTTGGCATCTGGATCTTCAATCGCAAATTGCAATTCGCCAGATTTCAGTTGGTTAGTAACGTACTCGACAGGATCCAACCCGGCAGTTTCAGCCTGATTGACTATATCTAATGGGTTGCGATTGAACTGTGGGTAAGACGGCATCCATCCAGATCTTGCAGATTGTGCGATCGCATCAATCATCTGTTTATTAGCAAACCTGCCTTCACCTAATGGAGTAGCTAGCAAATCCGCGCTCAGTCGGTCATATCTCCATTGATCTGACTGGACATACCAGAACGCAGTACCAATCATTTGTCTTGGTGGACGAGACCAATCAAGTCCAAATGCAAGTTGCGCCCATCCAGTTACCGGTCGACATTTTTCCTGCCCGACGTAGTGTGCCCAACCTCCCCCATTAACTCCTTGAGTTCCACACAATGTAGTCAGAGTTAAAAACGTGCGATAAATCGTGTCTGAATGAAACCAGTGGTTTGTGCCTGCGCCCATAATGATCATCGAGCGGCCATCTGAATCAACTGCATTTTGTGCAAACTCTCGACCGATGCGTTCGGCCATCGCAGCTGGCACGCCAGTAATCTCTTCTTGCCACGCTGGGGTATACGGCGATGGATCGCTGTAATCTACCGGCCACTCGCCAGGTAGACCTGGGCGACTTACTCCGTATTGAGCCAACAAAAGATCAAACACGGTAGTTACTAACCGTTCGCCGTGAATAGTTTTCAATCTTGCAGTCGGCACACCTCGGACATGAACTCCGCCACCCTCGGTCTCCCCAATATCAAATCGAGGTAGTGAAATTTCAACATTCTCTGTGTTAGTTGCGCCTAAAAGTGACAAAGCTGGATCAATGCCTTCTAGATCAAGATTCCATTTTCCCTTGCCTTCGGGACCAAATCTAAATCCCAGCGAACCATTTGGTACGTGCGGTAAACCAGTAGCACTATCAGCTACGACGGTTTTAAAAAGTGCGCCTTCGCTCTTTTCGCCAAGGTCGGCAGCCGTAACAAATTTATCCGGAACAAGCGTGCCATTCTTCTCGCGCAGGCTAATTAGAAACGGTAAATCGCTGTACTTCTTTACATAGTCAACGAATCGAGGAACCTGACGATTAACATAAAACTCTTTCAGGATGACGTGGCCCATAGCCATTGCAAGTGCGCCATCGGTCCCTGGGTGAGGCGCCATCCATTCATCCGCAAATTTGGTGTTATCGGCATAATCTGGCGATACCGCAACTACTTTTTGTCCTCGATATCTTGCTTCCGTCATGAAGTGTGCATCTGGGGTGCGGGTAACCGGAACGTTGGATCCCCACATAATCAAGTAGCTCGCATTCCACCAATCCGCAGACTCTGGGACGTCTGTTTGGTCACCAAATACCTGCGGGGAGGCAACTGGAAGATCCGCGTACCAATCGTAAAACGAGAGCATCGAACCACCCATAAGACTTATGAATCGGGCTCCAACTGCGTGTGATGCCATGGACATCGCAGGAATTGGAGAAAATCCAAAAATACGATCTGGTCCGTATGTTTTAGCGGTGTAGATGTGTGCCGCAGCAATGATCTCGTTTACTTCGCTCCAGCCTGCTCTAACTAAGCCACCCTTGCCACGCGCTTTGTGGTAAGTGCGACGTGTCACAGGATCGCTTACAACTGTGTGCCAAGCGTCAACAGGATCCGGATGTGCAGCTTTTGCTTTCCGATATGCCTCGAGTAGAACTCCCCGAACATATGGATATCGAACTCGAGTTGGCGAGTAGGTATACCAAGAGAATGCTGCTCCTCTTGGGCAACCACGCGGTTCATATTCCGGGCTGTCAGGTCCAACGCTGGGATAGTCCGTTTGTTGAGTTTCCCAAGTGATAATTCCGTCTTTAACATAAACTTTCCAGGAGCAAGATCCCGTGCAATTTACCCCGTGAGTACTTCTGACAACTTTGTCGTGACTCCAACGATCTCGATAAAAGATATCGGCGTCGCGGCCACCAACGAGTGCTACGGAACGTAGATCTTTTGATACTTCGCCTGGGGAAAAGAACCTCCCGGCTCGCACCAAAAACTCCGCCATTGCATCATTGGACTGATCTGTGGTGGTCACCATGGACTCCTTATTAGGTTATGTAATTTGTGGGAAGGAATTTGTTAGTAATCGGTAGCGTCTATTAGTCTTTTCGGATCTCGATCAGCACGATTTAAGCGGGCTATACAAACCCCTTTTGTTGCAAAAACTTCCATTGACGCAATTGACACTGGTTGACCAGAGTCATGAAGAATTTTGGACGCTAACGCAGTATGAATGTCACAGATTATTGGACTATCGCCAACGAGAAGTTCATACGGGCATTTCGAAACCGCTACTGCATCGCCAAGGCTGCTGAGCTCGGTAGTGAATCCCAGGCCTTCCAGCGAAGTTGCTAAATTCGCCACCGCGTCATCAATGTTTTGGGTTGGGCGAGGTGAAGGTAGCATCGCTGCCCAACTGGCAGCTGCTTCTTCAACCAATTCATGTTCGCCGACTTCGGACAATCGAATAGTCAGTGCGTTTAGTAAGTGGTTTGCCATTTCATGCGGCCGGCTAGATTTTGTATAAAGCCATTTTGGGCGACCGCGCTGAGTTGCTGAAAGTTGGGTTCTCTCTACATCCCCAAGCGCCAAAAGTACGTTGAGGTGGCCTCGAATAGTGTTCTCGTGAAGTCCGATAGCTTCAGAAATTTCAGAAATGGCAATAGGGTTCGCAGCCATTTCTATGGCTTTGCGCACTTGCTGCCGGGTATTTGAATCGGCCGTATTTGCGGTCATAGTTAGATTTATATCACACTTTTCGTGAAAAATAATAAAAATGGTGAAAAATAATAAAAATGGTGCTTTAATGAATTTGTGACTATGCAAATGCAAGCCAATTCCAACGATCTCAGCGAAATGGGACGGAGGCGAGTATTGCTGTTGTCCACAACAGGCTTCACGTTGATGTTTGCTGTGTGGTTGATGTTTGGGGTCTTAGGCATCCCAATTCGGGATGAATTTGGACTATCTGATCTGCAATTTTCCTGGATTTCCGCCGTAGCCGTCCTCAATGGTGCAATCTGGCGCTTGCCTTGTGGCATTTGGGCGGACCGAATTGGTGGACGAAGTGCCTTCATAATCATGCTTACGGTAACGGCCATCCCTGCGTTTTTGATATCAAGAGTTGCTTCTTACGAGCTCCTACTTTTCTATGCCTTCCTCGTAGGTTTCGCCGGCAATTCATTTAGTGTCGGTATCTCTTGGGTAAGCGCCTGGTGGCCACAAAATCGTCAAGGTTTTGCCCTCGGTGTGTTTGGCGCCGGCAATGTCGGTGCATCCATAACCAAACTTCTTGCTCCTGCTTTATTGGTCATCGTCCCCACAGCAGGTTATTTTGGAGGCTTTATCCCGGGCGGCTGGCGTTTCATTCCATTTGTATATGCGGTGTTGCTTATCTTGATGGCAATAGCGATGTTTATCTATGCTCCAAAAAAAGATAAGAAGCCTGGTCAAGGGCGTTCTATTCGATCCATGTTGCTACCAATGAAGCAAATTCGAGTTTGGCGATTTAGTCTCTACTACGTTGTCGTTTTCGGTGCATATGTGGCATTAGCTGCCTGGCTGCCAAAGTACTACATTGACGTTTACCATTTACAGTTACGAGACGCAGCGCTACTCACTGCATTATTCATTTTTCCGGCATCGCTGCTTCGCCCTATGGGCGGATACCTTTCAGACAAAATCGGTGCTAGGCGAGTCTTGTATGCCACCTTCGGCACAATGCTTGTCGCAACTGGAATTCTCATGATGCCGTATGGGTACATTGTTTTGACAATGCCGGACGGGACTTCTCGTGAGGTTATGCCTTGGAACATAGGTGTCGTGCAATTCACTTTCTTAATAGTTGTGATCGGATGCGCGATGGGATTTGGCAAAGCTGCAGTCTACAAACATATCCCTGAGTATTTTTCATCAGACGTTGGTGCCGTTGGAGGCTTAGTTGGTTCGTTAGGTGCACTAGGTGGATTCTTTATGCCACCACTATTTGCAGTTGCACAAACGTGGACCGGATTTCCGCAATCCACATTCTTAGTCCTGTTTTTGATTACATTGGCGGCAGCGCTATGGATGCACTTCACTGTGGTTTCCCTATTGCACCAAGCAAGCCCTGAATTGTCACGCAAATTTGAGCATTCGCAAAACTGAAATATATCGAACGATCCACAACACTCGGGAGTAAAAATGAATAAAGCATCTGTACGCGGACAAGACTGGCTTGAAACTTGGGACCCTGAAAATGAGGAGACTTGGGATTCAGGAAGGGCTTGGAGAACGCTGTGGATTACTACTTACAGCCTGTCAATGGGTTTTGCGACGTGGTTCCTTGTGTCTGCAATTGCACCCAAATTGAATGCTTTAGGTTTTGATCTTTCCAAGAATCAGCTTTATTGGCTGGCTGCAATGCCTGGCCTGTCTGGCGGAACTCTGCGTTTAATTTGGACATTTCTGCCTCCTATATTGGGCACTCGTAAGCTCGTCACGTTTACTACTTTTCTGTTTATCTTTCCGCTAGTTGGCTGGGCAATAGCAGTACAGAATCCCGATACGCCGTTTTATGCTCTCCTACTATTGGCTGCACTGGCTGGAATCGGTGGTGGTGCTTTTTCAGGCTTTATGCCAAGTACTTCATATTTCTTCCCAAGATCGAAACAAGGTACAGCTCTTGGAATTCAAGCCGGTATCGGCAACTTTGGCGTAAGTATTGTTCAATTCGTAACACCTCTGATAACTGGCTTCGCCCTGTTCGGTGGAGTATCGCAATCACTTAAGAACAAGGAAGGGTCGATCGAAGTTTGGTATCAGAATGCCGGATACGTGTGGGTGCCGTTCGTGGTAATCGGTGTAATTGTCGCTTGGTATTTCTTGCGCAGCGTTCCAGTGCAAGCTAGAGGAATTCGCGATCAGTTCGATATTTTCTCAAACAAGCACACCTGGATTATGACTTATCTTTATGTCATTACCTTTGGAACATTCTCAGGACTAGCTGCCGCTTTTGCCCTAATGATCTACAACATATATGGTTCCAATGTATTTGGCAGCCAAGGAATCGAACCGCTGCGATATGCGTTCTTGGGTGCCTTAATTGGCTCAGCAACTCGAGTTTTAACTGGACCACTTGCGGATAAGTGGGGCGGCGCAAAATTGACCGTTTTATCAACTCTCGGAATAGCAGCTACTTCCCTTTACACGTCACAATTTCTATCACCTACGTCGGCGGATGAATTTCCGAAATTCTTGTATGGAATGCTGGCGATATTCTTCTTCGCAGGTGTGGGTAACGCGAGTACTTTCAAACAAATGCCAATGATCTTCGAACGTCGTCAGGCCGGAAGTGTTATTGGATGGACATCAGCAATTGCGGCCTACGGTCCATTTGGATTTGGAGTTCTTCTTGCCACTATCGCCCCCGAACTGTTCTTCAAAATGGGTGGCTTCTTTGGCTTACTAGCTGCAATCATTGCGTGGTGGTACTACGCTCGGCCAAATGCTGAAATGCCATCGTAGATATTGATAAACGATCAGAAGGGTCGAGGTCGACTCGTCCCACCAATCATCTAGTTGTTATCGCTCTCTTCGCTTTATAGGTAAAAGACTCATGTGTACAAAACACGTACAACATGCTCAGATATCAAAAGACACGAACGAACAAGAAACTACATCAAAGCCTTGCTATAACTACATAAACCGACATCAAACGATATAGACGGATACGCTCAAGCCGTCCTCATAATCCGTGGGTCGTCGGTTCGAGCCCGACCCGCCCCACGAAGCAGGGAAACGTGCACTATTTGTGCACTGCACTACCCCAGAAACAGGGGTTTAGTACTGCGTCACTATCCGAGTTGTTTGGATGTTTCTTCGTAAACTTAGGTAAGTCACGTTAGTCCCAATCCTCGTCGCCGAACTCATAATCCTTCGGTCGTGGGTTCGAGCCCCACCCGCCCTACTTGCTGCAGTTATTAACTAATTCTCTGAATTTATCGTTCGGGATTTATTTTTTTGGATGGCCAAACTTGCTAAAGCTGCATTGACAATTGAACCGCTATTTAGATCAAAGTAGTCATATAAATCGTTTACAGATCCAGATTGGCCAAAACTATCTACGCCAAGGCTCACGACTGGAACACCTAATGCGCCACCCAGCCAGGCCATTGAGTGCGAAGCCGCATCATGCACAGTTACTAGCGGTGCATCCATATCAAATGCTGCTCTAAGTGCGCCAGGGATAGACGGCGTTGTTGCAGTGCGGATTCCTTGAATTGAAGTTCGTTGCCAGGCTGTATAAATACGGTCAAGAGATGTGACATCAATGACGTAGGTGGTAATACCTTCTGAAGTAAGTTCTGCTGCCGCAGCTAATACCTGAGGCATCACTGCTCCACTAGCGGCAATCTGGACAACAGGTGAATTAGGACCTGCTTCGCCTTCATGTAAGCGGTAGGCACCAGCAATTACTTGACGGCGTAATAATGCATCGCCGATACGAGTTCTGGCTAATTCAAATGGAGTTTGATCAATCGGCCGCGTAGTTAAGCGGAAATAATAGGAACCGTCATCAAGAGTGCCGAGTGCATCTGGTTTACCTGGGTCAGCTATTTTGCTAACTGCTGAACAAAGTAGCCAGTCAAGAGCCGTTGCATAAGTAGGTTCAATAAGCGTTACATTCGGTAACTCCAAGCCAACCGATGCCGTGATAGTTGATTGATGTGCTCCACCTTCTGGTGCAAGTGTTACTCCAGAAGGTGTGCCAGCCACAATAAATCTGGCCGCAGAATAAGTTGAATAAACAAATGCGTCTAATCCGCGAAGTACAAATGGATCATAAAGTGTCCCAATCGGAATTAATCGTTGATCAGATAAATCTTGTGACAAACCAAGTTGGCCAAGTAGTAAAAATAAATTCATTTCACTAATACCGAGTTCAATATGATGTCCGCTTGGACTTTCAACCCATTTAACTAGTGCATCTTGAGCAAACTGCGGACGTTCTTCGGGGCTAAATACGCCAAATTTATTTATGAACCCAGCTAAGTTCGTTGAAGTGGCTACATCCGGTGCGGTCGTAACTAAGTGCCTAGCTATTTGTGGATCACGCGAGAGGTCAACCAGAATTCGACCAAAAGCCTCTTGCGTGGAAATTGGTTTACTCACTCTTAAATCTGTGCCATTAGGAACCGCGATTGAAATTGGTTCGGCCTTTACTTGCTTAGCTAACAGATTTTGACGACTTGCAGCCCATAGACCAGCTTCGGAAGCTGGTTCGAAACGGTCCCATTCAGTTTCAGTAGTAAGCGGAATCCGAGACCTAAGAACATCAATTTGCTCTGAGGTAAGCAGCATTGAATGGTTCCGTGGATTTCCAGCAAGTGGTAAACCCCAACCTTTAACGGTATAGGCAAATACCACGCTGGGTCGATCGGTTACGGCATCGCACTGCTCATAAGCATCTAGTAACGCTTCGACATCATGGCCACCAAGATCGGTAACTAATTCATATAACTGCGCATCAGAATAGTTTGCACAAAATTCTCGGACTTCGGTTGGCGCATCTTGCAAAAAGAATTCACGCACTTGCTCGGGTGCCAGCCCAAATAACGCTTGATAGCGTTCGTTTGCCATCTGATCAATCCAGTTTTCGAGATCTTTTCCGTGTGGCTCAACGAAAGCTTTTTGAAGTTTTGGACCGTATTTAACTTCAACTACATGCCAACCAGCAGCTTGGAATTGAGCGCGCCATTGCTGAATCCGAATACCTGGGACTATTCGATCAAGGGACTGTCGGTTAAAGTCGACAACCCACATCACATTGCCTAATCCAGTTGTAGCTGGATCTGCAATTGCTTCCCAAATATTGCCTTCGTCTAATTCAGCGTCGCCAATTAACGCAATAAAACGTGAAGTAGGGCGGGCGCCAAAATGAGCATCCACATAACGGCGGGTAACAGCAGCAAATAGTGGAGCTGCAGCGCCAAGTCCCACTGAACCAGTTGAAAAATCAGGGTGGTCAGGGTCTTTAGTGCGCGATGGATAAGACTGTAACCCACCGAATTTTCGCAAAGTAGTTAAATAACTCTTATCTAAATTACCTAGCAAATATTGAATTGCGTGAAAGGTAGGCGAAGCATGTGGCTTAACACTTACTTTGTCATTTGGTCCCAGGTGTGAAAAATAAAGAGCCGTCATAGCCGAAACTAAACTTGCACTTGATGCTTGGTGTCCGCCTACTTTTACGCCATCGCCAGTTTCTCGATCATGATTTGCGCTATCAACAATTCTGGTGGCAAGCCAGAGCACTCGCTGTGCAATTTCATCGAGTACTTCTACTCGTGCACGTCGATTCGGAATCAGGCTCATAATCGCATTTCTAAAGTTCGGTAAGTTTTGAGTTCATTTGGATACTTGCTAATTTTCCAGTTTTTCTAGCCACTTTAATTTACTTAATCTAATCGCATTTAACACATACTGTCCTGATTCTTAGGCAGTTCAGGTTCTGTGCCGACCTTTTGTGCTCATATTGGCTAGCTCTTGACCAGGTGAAAAACTCTGCATTGCCAATCCGATGATAACTAAAGCAAGGCCAATTGCTCCTTGAGTTGTTAAAACTTCGCCCAGCACAACGACTCCTAAAATCGCAGCTGCTACTGGATCTGAAAGCATCATGGTTGCAGCTACTCCCGGGGTAATCCCCCGCATACCTAGTATTTGAAGTGCATTAGCAAGTCCCATTGTCACTACTCCAAGAAATAGTGCAACGCCGATTGCTTTTGTATTCCAGTTAACGGCAAGCAAATCAGCGCGAACAATTACAAGTAGGCCCAGTGACCCTAATAAGTAAGCCATTCCAGGTAGTTGCATCGGATGTCCACCGGCTCGGATTTCAATTTTTGCAGCGTTTAAATAAGCACCGATACCTACTCCGGCCACAATTGCAAATAACAAACCTTTTGAATCCCCAATTTCGAGTTCGCTAAGTGAGCGAATAACTAAACCAGTAACTCCTACCGTTGTTGCTAAAAACCAAATCTTATTTGGACGCTCACGCAAAATTAACCAGCCAACAATTCCTGCTGAAGGTGGTATACAACCAACTGTTACCAGTGCTGCGGTAGCGACTCCAGATCTTTCCACAGACGCAAAAAAGAATGCCTGGTATGAAGCAGAAGTTGCTGCCATAACCCAAATACCTGGACGTTTAAGTAGTCGGAGTAAATTTTTAATTTTTCCCCCCACTAGCGGGGCCAAAACTAAGAGAGAAATCGCACCGATCGACAGTCTCAAGAAACCAACAACTGCAGGTGAAGAACTAATTGTATAAATAGCCGCTACTGTTCCGGCTAAACCAGCTAGGCCATTACCCAAAAGTGAAAGTGTTACTGCGCGACCGGCTTGATGACTAATGCTGACACTTTCGCTCACATTGCAAGACTATCTAGTTAATCCAAAACCAATAGTTATCGCCAATTAATTGGCCTATTTACGTTGTTTATAGAACTGTGATTGAATTGCAAAATTGCTCCGAAATACCGATAGGGACAGATGAATAAGAAATTCCTTGGCAACTTGCAAGTTAGTGCCGTCGGACTTGGCTGCATGCCAATGTCTTGGGGTTATGACGTTAAATCAGCAGATCGCCAAGAATCCCGAGCCACCCTGCACCGTGCAATTGAATTAGGTGTGACCCTGCTGGATACCGCAGATGTCTACGGACCATTTACTAACGAAGAACTTCTGGGTGAATGTATCAGCGCTGAAGGGCTACGAGATCAAGTTGTCTTAGCTACAAAAGTAGGTTTACTTCCAGAAAGCTCCACGGGATACGGAAAAGATGGTAGCCCTGAACATATCCGCAAGTCTTGCGACGCATCATTATCTCGTTTACAAACTGACTATATAGATCTGTATCAGTTGCACCGAGTTGATCCAAGCACACCGATTGAAGAAACAGTTGAAGCAATGGCCCAACTTGTTGCCGCCGGAAAAGTTAAACATATTGGTTTGTCGGAAGTAACCGTTGACGAGCTTAAGCGTGCACAGGCTGTTCATCCCATTGCCAGTGTGCAAAGCGAACTATCTATTTGGACTTCAGAAAATTCTGACAACGGCGTACTTAATTACTGCAATGCCAACGGAATTGGCTTTTTAGCTTTCTCCCCACTTGGTCGCGGTTTCTTAACTGGGAAACTCGATAGCTCCACTATCGACGAGTCAGATTTTCGAAGTGCCAATCCGCGTTTCACTCCAGAAGCATTAGCGGCAAATCAACAAATCGTTGACGGCATTCAAGTTATTGCTGCACGACATGGAGTATCAGCGGCTCAAATATCGCTTGCTTGGGTTATGGCTCAAGGCCCAAATGTGGTGCCAATTCCCGGAACTAAACGGCGAAAATGGCTAGAAGACAATTGTGCAAGTGTGAATGTAGTTTTAACTCAGCAAGATTTAACTGACCTCGGAAACCTGCCAAAATCAGTAGCCCCACGTTACTGATCACAAATCAAAATATCGGAGTAACAATGAGTCAAAAAGAATACTTACCTAGATTTGCTGGAAAAGTTGTTGTAGTTACCGGCGCTGGTGGTGGTATTGGCACAGCAATTGCTGAACGTTTTGCTCGTGAAGGTGGCCAGGTTATTGTCACTGACAGTAACGAACAGGGAGCAAAAGAAACTACTGCTGGCATTATTGCCGAAGGTCTAGCGGCCGCTACATATCTAGCCGATATTTCATCAGGCGAAGCTTGTCGAAAATTAGTCGCTGATGTTATTTCTGATTTTGGAAAAATTGATGTCTTAATAAATAACGCTGGAATTAATCGCCGTGGCCCCTTGATGGAACTAACTCAAGAAGATTGGGATTTAACTTTGGCAGTAAATGTGACTTCAATGTTTCACTTATGCCAAGCAACTATTCCACACATGATCAAATCCGGCGGCGGTGCAATTGTAAATACTGCATCCCAATGGGGTTTACATCCAGCACCAGGACACATTGCTTACAACGTAAGTAAAGCTGCGGTCGCCTCCTTCACTGAAAACTTAGCTCGAGACTATGCCCCGCAGAAAATTCGAGTTAATGCAGTTTGTCCAGGTGAAATAGGTACCCCAATGCTTCAGAAAGCTGCTGAACGTAAAGGGTTAACTTTTGCTGACTTCGACAAAATGGTTCCATTCGGCAGAATTGGCCGCCCTGATGAAGTTGCTGCGTTGATGGCATTCCTGGCTTCAGACGAAGCGGAATTTATGTGTGGCTCACTGGTAGAAATAACAGGCGCGCAGCCAGTTGCTTAACTTTCAAAAATCCAAGTTAAGAAATTTTCTTGGCTTAGTTTTAATTTCTGCACTAATCACAGCCTGTAATCCAATTACTCCGGCAGTTAACATTCCAGCAGGACAAGTAGTTTCATGTGAAAAAATCAAAACAATTGATAATGCAACAAGTGATTTAACTTTGGAATGTTTAGACGGAAAATCAAGTGTCGATCTAGCTGATATTTCTGGTCCAGCTGTGCTCAATTATTGGGGTACTTGGTGTGGACCATGTCGAGATGAAATTCCGTATTTTGTTGATCTAAATAATGCATTACCTAAAGACCTAGTTTTAATTGGAGTCAATCGCGAAGAAGTATCGCCGGCTGATGCTATTAAATTCATTGAAGACTTTGGGATTACCTATCCGCAATTGTCAGATCCAACTGGCTTAAGTAAATCGCTAGTTGGATTAAGTATTCCAATCACAGTTTTCATTTCCAGCGACGGTCAGGTGGCCTACATACATGTTGGTGCAGTGAAATCTGTTGATGAATTACGGGAATTAATTCGAAAGCATCTTGGAATTTAAGGGTTAAGTGTTCCACTCGTAGCAACAGGCTGGTTTGGGCAAGTTAGCAAAATACGTTCAATTGCGTCGTACTCGCTTTGAGTTACCCAAAGTTGGTACGCGGACTTAATTGCTACTTGACGAGCGACAAAAGCGCAGCGAATTTTTTTATTTGCCGGTAACCACGATGCTGCATCCGAATCTGACTTAGCCCGGTTGGCACTCATACTGGTTGCGACTAAATTCAATGGGTCGTTTGCAAAATCTTTTCGTGTTCCCGAATTCCACTGCTGCGCGCCTTTTTGCCAAGAATCCGAAAGAGAAACAACGTGATCGATCTCAATTGAACTCCCACTAGCTGACTTGATGAATTGGAATTCATTATCGGTATAGGGGTCATAGAACGAGCCCGACTCAACGACGCAATTACCAGTTCCTGATCGAAAAGTTATATTCGTTAGATCTCTTTGCAGAATGTCATTTCGTGTATCACAACCATTTCGATCTACATCAGACCATGCGCTTCCATATAAATCCCGATCGTACCCTGTCTTTGGTGCTCGACCTTTGATTTCAAGATTAGCTAGTTGAGTTAAAACTGGTGAGTCAGAAACTTTGCCGGATGGGGCGGGTGACTTTGTCGGAGCCGAAACTTCTGTGGGAACTGCAATTTGTGTAGGAGCTGCAATGTTAGTTGGTATGGCGGCTACAGAAATTTCTGGTGAACTTGTTGTTCCAGTTGGAACTGATTCATCTAAGTCATTCGATCCAAGAAAGTAAGCAGCGACAAGTACAGTAAAGACAGGCACCGTCACGATCGATCTTCCAGAGTATTTCTTCACCTATTTAATGTATCGATAAAGGCAAATTTGGTTTTGCTAGTGTTGAGACTGTATTTATGCCATTCATTTAAATGAATGGCTTTAAATGAATGGCGACATTAATGCTTATTAACCAGTCAACAGTGAACGAGTAAACGAGTTATAAATGGATCAGTTATCAATCCGAGCTAGACAAGCACTTTCCTCAGCAGCTGCGCTGCTTTCGGCTCAATGGATTATGGCATTAGTTTCTATCCCAAGTTCAAATGACTATGAAACTCAACTTGCAGCTGGGACATCTGCTGAAAAAATAACAACTATCTACGACAACTTATCCTTACTTATCACCGTCACCCTGGTTTGGTCTTGGTTGGCTACTTATCGATTTATGCTCGAAGTTTTCGATCGCGAAGTGAAGGAAAACGCATCTGCCATCCGATTAAAGCGTGGCTGGGTTATTTGGGGCTGGGTTGTTCCAATTGTTTCGTTTTGGTTCCCAAAGCGGGTAACTGAAGATTTAGTTAAAGCTAAAGTCTCACGGCTAAAGGAAGTTGACCCAATAGGCAAAACTTCCGGCACATGGTGGGCGACTTGGGTGAGTTTTATCCTGTTAAATAACTTGATTTCGTTCAATGTGATAACTGGTCAAGCCTCGCACATTCAACCAAGTTACGAAATTGCTGCAGCTTGTATGTTAACTGCGTCATACATGGTCTGGACGAAAATAATTAAATTCTTAGCTTGATTAATTAAGCAACGAATTGTTTCTTAAATAAATTTTTAGCTTGAACAATTTTGCAACAAACTGTTTCATATTTAAATGTGATCGAGTAGACACATCAAAAATTAGATATCGAGTTTTCAAAGTTCTACCTTGGAGTTAGGGACAACTAACAATAAGGAGATCATATGGACGCCCTAGATCTCGCTAGATGGCAGTTTGGCATTACCACTGTTTACCATTTTCTTTTCGTGCCAATCACGATCGGACTTGGTTTCTTGGTTGCCGGCTTGCAAACAGCGTGGTACCGAACAAATAAAGATAAGTACTTAAGAGCTACTAAATTTTATGGAAAGTTATTTCTAATTAACTTTGCAATGGGTGTAGTTACTGGAATTGTGCAGGAGTTTCAGTTCGGAATGAACTGGTCAACTTACTCGCGCTTTGTTGGTGATATTTTTGGCGCACCGCTGGCAATCGAAGGCCTACTCGCATTTTTCATGGAATCAACTTTCCTTGGCGCATGGATTTTTGGTTGGGATCGGTTACCAAGGAAAACTCACTTAGCCATGATTTGGCTAGCTGCAATAGGTACGCTACTTTCTGCTTACTTCATCCTGGCTGCAAACTCATTTATGCAGCACCCAGTAGGTTATGTATTTAATCCAGAAACCGGTCGTGCTGAATTAACAAGTATTATGGCTGTGCTTACGCAGAATACTGCTGTTACTGCATTCCTACACACTGTGACATCTTCATTCCAAGTTGCTGGTGCATTTGTTGCCGGAATTTCTGCTTGGTTATTAGTTAAAGGTAAATCAGTAGATGTAGCTAGACCAACTATGAAACTTGGCATGATTACCGTGCTTGTTTCTAGCGTTCTTGTTTTCATTACAGGTGATATGCAATCTCGCATTATGGTTCAACAACAACCGATGAAGATGGCTGCTGCTGAAGCACTTTACGAAACAACTGACTCAGCGGAATTTAGTATTTTCACAGTCGGCACACTAGATGGTGCAGAACCAATTTTCACAGTTGGTATTCCAAAGTTGCTGTCATTTCTTTCAACTGGTTCAGCAGATGGAACTGTCGAAGGTATAAATGATCTACAAGCTCAGTACGAAGAAGTGTATGGACCTGGGGACTACAAGCCAGTTATTCCAATTGCGTACTGGACATTCCGCTTGATGATTGGCCTTGGCGCACTTGCTGGAATATTTGCAGCTTATGCACTTTGGGTTACTCGTAAAGGCGCGACACCTAAAGGCAAGTGGTTTACCCGCTTAGCGATTGTGATGCCACTACTACCACTAATCGGTATGAGTATGGGTTGGATATTTACTGAAATGGCTCGCCAGCCATGGATCGTATTTGGTCTACTTCAAACTTCAGCTGCCGTCTCCCCTGGTGTTAGTGCTGCTCAAGTATTAACTTCTTTAATTGTCTTGACTGCGCTTTATGCCGGCCTGGCTGTTATCGAAGTTGGTCTGCTCCTAAAAGCAATCAAAGTTGGCCCACCAGACAAAGTTGATGTGCCAGAAGATGCTAACTCTCAGAACGACCGTGTTCTGACCTTCTCCTACTAGATGTAAGGAATAAATCATGGAATTAACAACCGTATGGTTTGGCCTCATCGCAGTGCTCTGGATTGGATATTTCATCCTTGAAGGTTTCGACTTCGGTGTTGGCATGTTGCTCCGCGTCGTGGCTAAAAACGAAGGTGAACGACGAGCAATTATCACTACCCTCGGCCCACTTTGGGATGGCAACGAAGTTTGGTTACTTGTTGCTGGTGGTGCAACATTTGCTGCATTCCCAGAATGGTACGCAACTCTATTTAGTGGTTTCTATCTTCCGTTGCTGCTAATACTCGTTGCACTGATTGTTCGAGGTGTTGCATTTGAATACCGCAGTAAGCATGGCGATACCGTATGGCGTGAACGCTGGGATCTAGCTATCTCAATAAGTTCATTCGTACCTGCTCTGCTTTGGGGTGTGGCTTTTGCAAACATCGTTCGCGGTGTGCCACTTGAGGTATCTGAACTAGGAAATGTCGAGTATGCCGGAGGCTTCTTTAACTTATTGAATCCTTATGCATTGCTTGGTGGATTAGTAACATTAACTCTGTTTCTAACTCACGGCGCAATCTTCTTGGCGCTAAAGACAGATGGTCCGATTAGAACGCGTAGCAATGAAATTGCTGGGAAAATTGGATTAGTTGCTGCAGTGCTTGCTGTTACATTCCTAGTTTGGACACAGCTTGCCTACTCTGAAAAAGCATGGACTTGGATTCCGATCCTTGGTGCTGCTGGGATGTGGGTAGCAGGTCTAGCTGCAAATCGTGTGCGACGTGAAGGTTGGGCGTTCTTCTTCTCCGCCGCCACCTTGTTGCTAGCAGTAGTGTCATTATTTAGTGTGCTCTATCCAAATGTCATGCCAAATATTGACCGCCTACTACCTGGTCTAGACATTAACAATGCGTCTTCAACTGATTACACGTTGAAGGTTATGACCATTGTTGCTGTCGTGTTCACTCCAATAGTCTTGGTGTACCAATCCTGGACTTATTGGATATTCCGTAAGCGTTTGAGTGCGGATCAGATTCCATCACCCGAGTCTGGAACACTAGGACTAGAAGAAGTTAAGGCTTAGCGAAATATAGGGAGATTATGCGCGCACTAGATCCGCGGCTGCTGAAGTACGCAAAAGCTACTCGTTCCTTCCTAGCTTTTTCAGCAGTAAATGGGTTAGTGAATACCGCGCTAATTATCCTTCAAGCCTTGATGTTAGGTGAGCTCCTTGCCGCTGTGTTTATCAGCGGTAAGGAGCTCGCTGACGTTCAAGGCACTCTATATTTACTTATTGCAGTCGTCATCGGTAGATCTGCCAGCGCTTGGCTCTCAGATGTTATTGCCACTAAAGCCAGTAATCGGGCGAAGAACGAATTACGGATTGCTGTTATCCGAAAGACATTAGAACTTGGTCCAGTTTGGGTTTCTAGCCGGCAAAGTGGTGATTTAGCAACTTTAAGTACTCAAGGTTTAAATGCGTTAGACACTTTTTTCGCTCGATACTTACCTCAACTGTTTCTGGCTGCAGCAATTCCATTAACCGTTGGAATTACAGTTTTAACCCAAGACTGGTTAAGTGCACTAATAATTGGGCTAACTATTCCGTTGATTCCATTTTTTATGGCACTTGTTGGGATGTACACAAAATCTAAAGTTGATCGCC
>CAJBBC010000123.1 GCA_903951185.1 uncultured Actinomycetes bacterium | reverse complement strand
AGTTCAAGGTTTACCAACTTTAAAAGTTTTTAATCGTGCTAAACGACAAGCCGACGTAATTGCAACAGTTGGTGACGATTATCGAAGTTCAACTATGGGTGTTTTGCGAATTTCATTCTTATCGTCCCTAGTGCTGGAACTTGTCTCGACTCTTTCGATTGCGTTAGTTGCAGTATCTATCGGATTGCGTCTAGTTAATGGGTCAATGCAACTTCGTGAGGCTTTAATTGTGCTTTTCTTAGTGCCTGAAGCTTATGCCCCACTTCGTCAAATGGGTGCACAATTTCATGCGGTCGCTGACGGGATGGGCGCCGCTGATCGGATGTTTGAAATACTTGAAACACCAACACCACTTATCGGTGGCATAGCTAAACCTGAATTTGGTTCAAAGTTTAAAATTTCAGTTAGTGAAGCTAGTTTTACTTATCCCAATGCGCAGTTACCAGCTTTGCTGCCAATTTCAGTTGAATTTCAATCCGGTAAATTAACGGCGATTAAAGGTACGAGTGGTTCTGGAAAGTCAACACTTGTTAATTTGTTGATGTGCTTTGCGCTACCAACTACTGGCAAAATCTCAGCCAATGACCAAGATTTAGCTTCGATCGATCCAGATTTTTGGCGAAGTTCAATTAGTTACTTCCCACAAACTCCATGGCTGCCTTACGGCACAATCCGAAATGCACTTCTGATGGGCAGGCCTGAGGCTACTGATTTTGAATTAATCGCTACGTTAACCAAAGTTGGTATTGAAATTACAAATAGTGACGATTTTCCACTTGGTTTAGCCACCGAAATTTCGACCACTAGCGGATTGTCCATGGGTCAACGGCGAAGAATTGCTTTAGCTCGAGCCATTTTACAAGACCGTCCAATTTTCATACTTGATGAGCCAACTGCCTCACTGGATAGCGTAACCGAGCAAATAGTGTTGGAAACTTTACGAAAACTAACTACACAAAATAAATGTGTAATCGCCGTTGCGCATCGCCCACACTTAGTGATTAATGCAGACCAAGTGATCGAAATCCACGAGCCGGAATTTGCCGGGGTAACTAAGTGAGCCCTACCCGACAAATCTGGCAATACTTTAAACCGATGCAAGGCTCTTTATTTGGGGCTGCCTTATTGGGTGCGATCACTTTAATGAGTTCGATCGCCTTGATGGCCACCAGTGGTTGGTTGATTTCGCAGGCCTCACAAATGCCACCAGTGCTTACTTTAAGTGTGGCCGTAGTTGGGGTGCGAACTTTTGCATTATCAAGAGGTGTGGCCAGATATGCTGAGCGTCTAGTTTCACATAACGCCACATTTAAATCGTTAACTGGAATACACCGAGCGATATTCGATCGTCTTGAATTATTGGCACCTGCTGGCTTGCCTGCATTTCGAAGCGGAGATTTACTGGCTCGACTAGTTGCCGATGTTGACTCAGTTCAGGATCTGCCGCTGCGGGTACTAATGCCAATTTTTTCAGGGGTATTAGCTGCAAGTTTTGCAATTGGGTTAACTGCCTGGATCTTGCCGGCCGCAGGTTTAATACTTTTCTTAACCTTAATGTTTGCTGCCATAGTTATTCCGGCGATAACTATTAAAAGTGCAGCAAAATCTGAACAAGCTACTGCGCAAACTCGAGGCGAACTAGTTAACGAATTAATTGAGTTTTATTCCGGCAATGCAGACATTATTGCCTTAGGTCAGCATGAAGTTGCTTTAACTCGAATTTCTCAAATTGATAGTTCATTAACTAAAGCTGCAAGTAAACAGGCTTACACCATTGGCTTGGCCAGCGGATTGCTTACTTTGGCCCAAGGTGTGGCAATAATTGCATCGACTTGGGCGGGAATCGTAGCTTTCAAAAGCGGACAACTCGATGGAGTGTTACTTGCGGTTTTAGCGATGATCCCGATGGCGGCATTTGAATCTGTCTCAAATTTCCCATCTGCTGCTTTGGCGCTTTCTCGGGTGCGCGGAAGTTCAACTCGAATAATTGAAATAATCGAAAAACCTCTACCAGTAATCGAACCAGCAAAATCTGCTGAATTTTCTGGCTACCCGATTGATTTAAAATCAATAAGCGCTTCTTGGTTTGCTGATACACATAACTCAGCTGACATTGCGATCGGTGACATTGCGATCGGTGACACTGCCGGCCAGGACACTGCCGGCCAGGACATTGCCGTCCAGGACGTTACATTTAAGCTTCCGGAAAATACTTCTATTGGATTAGTTGGACCAAGCGGTTCAGGCAAGTCCACAATAATTTCAGTTCTATTGAAATTCTTAACTCCCAGCACAGGTAGTTACCAACTTGGCGGTGTGAATTCAACAGAATTGACTGGCACCGAAATCCGCAAGAAGTTGATTTTGAATTCACCAGAACAACATGTTTTTGCAACATCAATTGTAGAGAATTTGAAATTAGCTAGTGCCGCACCAGAGACACTAACGGATGCACAAATTTGGCAAGTACTAGAAAAAGTTGATTTAGCCCAGTGGGTTAAATCACTGCCAAATCAACTTGAAACGCTAATTGGTGAACGCGGCTCGACTATGTCCGGTGGCCAAAAACAGCGACTGACTTTAGCCCGACTCTTTATCGCCAATCCCCAGGTATGGATACTTGATGAACCAACTGAGCACCTGGACTCGAAATTAGCTGATCGAATATTGGCAGCACTAGTGGCCGATACAGTAAATTCTTCGCTGATTGTTGCTTCACACCGACCTGCCGATACCGCCAATCTTGATCAAATCTTCAAAGTTTCTCGTCCCAAGTAATTTATTAAAACCCAGTCAAGTAGATTTATTCCATGACTACACACATAGGTGCAAATAAGGGCGACATCGCGCCAACCGTTCTACTTCCAGGTGATCCGCTTCGGGCGCAATGGATAGCGGAAAATTTCTTTGAGAATCCAGTTCGCTATAACACAGTTAGAAATATGTTTGGCTTCACTGGTACTTACAAAGGTAATCCAGTTTCAGCCCAAGGTACCGGCATGGGCGTACCTTCACTTTCAATTTATGTGACTGAGCTATTTAAAGATTTTGATGTCCAAACTGCTATCCGTGTTGGTACTTGTGGCGCGGTTGGTCCATTAAAACTCCGCGATGTAGTTATTGCAATGTCTGCCTCAACGGATTCAGGAACTAACCGTCGAGCAACAGGTGGCTTAGATTACTCACCTACGGCTAACTATGAGCTACTTGAAGCTGCTGTATCGGCGGCTCGAAGTCGCAATATTTCCCATCATGTTGGTGGCATCGCCACCATGGATCTTTTCTATGACGACAGTAATGCGCTCGACATCCTTGAGAGTTTGGGTGTGTACGCAGTTGAAATGGAAACTACTGGCCTTTACACAATTGCAGCTAAGTACCGTAGACGAGCTTTAACTATTTGTACTGTTAGCGATCTAATTCGCACACATGAAGTTACTTCAGCTGAAGAACGGGAAACCGGATTTAAGGCAATGGTTGAAGTTGCCCTTGATGCGGCATTTGCTTAACGACTAATAAAAGCTTGGAAGTCAGCGCCATTTCCATTAAAAATATTTAAGTCCGTACTTTTTGAACTGACGCCATTTACTTTTCCATCAGCAGTAAATTGCCAGATTGTCCACTTGCCAGGCCAGACACTAAGTTGACCAGGATCAGTTCCTAGCTTTGGTCCCCACTTCGCAACCCAAAGTGGATAAACGCTGAAGTCTGTAACGTTTGCTTCTACTAAGCGCTTTATGAATGTGCCATTCATATAAATAATTGGAGTCCGGCCAGTTAAGCGCTTTGCTTCCTTTAGGAAAACATCAGTCCACTGCGCTAGTTGCTTATGTGTCCAGCCACACGGCAGCTCTTCCATATCGAGAGTTAACGGTAAGTCACCAACTTTGGCACCATCTGCTTGGCGAACTGCTCGAGCTGCTTGTAATTTCGCATCCTGAGTTCGGTTACTCGACAAGTTTCCAGGCAGCGCATAGTGATAGCCACCAACTACTAACCCTTGGGCAAGTGCAGCTTTGCGGTCGATTGCGTACCATTTCTTTGCCAGTGCATTTCCAGTCGATCCGCCATCAGATGACTTAATGATTACAAAAGTAATTTTGTGCTCGGCCTTTATTTTGGCAAAGTCAATGGCCTTATTATTTGGGTGATTCCACCTGGAAACGTCGATGCCACGAATAACATCACCAAAGCCTTGAGCTTCCCAGCTGACCGCATTTGGCGGGCGAACCACTGAAGGACCTTTTGGGTAACTACATGACTTGTATTTGGAATTAACTGAAGTCAGATTTATTGAGCCAGCAGTTGCCTGCTCTATTGGCGTCGCTTGAGCGCTAGATATTCCACTGAAAAGAACTACTAAGCACATTACTAAAGCAAGTTTGCGCATTACCTACCTACTCTGCTCCCCCGGTTGGACTCGAACCAACAACCACTCGATTAACAGTCGAGTGCTCTGCCAATTGAGCTACAGGGGATTGGCTCACCAATACTAACAAAGGCACTACTAAGCCCCAAACTGGCTAAATTCCAAGAGTCGAGCGCAGCTCACTTAACTGCGCCGCAATGGCCGTTTGTGAATCTGAACTAATCTCGTCTTCGGTTAATGTTGCCCAGTGCACTCCAGATGGACTCATTCGGGCAAGAAACCGCACTTTACCAACACCGGCAATAGTTTGTACTTGGTCAAATATTTGAGTGCTGGTGATTCGCTCTCGAACTGCAGCAGGTACTAAACCCGGTAAATCAAGTTGCCATACTTTGGTATTCGTTGTGCTAATTAAAGTATTAAATGTTTCAGTAGGTTCTTGAAGATTACTAATCAGGGTGAGTGTCGGTTCATTCCATTTTGCCGATAAAGCAAACTCCCAAGGCAACCTAAAGGTTTCGAGCTCATTCGAGTCAATAATGGCCAAATTTGTAACAATAAGTTTTCCACTTTTGTGCGGCACCCAAGCTAGTACTCGTTCACCAGGTCTAATTAGATCTGGTTCTGTGAAGCTTGGTTTTTTACTCGAGAAGCGCACTATTGCTCGCCACTTGCAAAATCTCGCATACTTCGTCGGTACTGCTCGAGTGATAGTAACTCAGCAAGTAAATCATCCTGATTGGCAGACTCATCACTATCTTCAGCTCGAGCTAATTTAGCTTTTAACAGCTCAACTCTTCGGCTAGCGTCCATCTCAAGAATCTGTGAAAGTACGGCCTGGATATATTTTTCATCAGGATTATCATTTGGCAACGGTTCAATCGCCAGTGCTCTGATATGTGAACGGTCTTCATCATTTTGGGCAGCAGCTAAAACAGCATTAACCCATTTTGGTGAATCTGGGAATTCGAGTGGATTACCTGCGGCAACACAAGCTCGATAAACCTGAATTGCTGCTGGAACCGTAAACAGCGAATCCTCTAATGAATCAAACCAGTTGCCAACTAATGCCGGCCATTGCAAAACGCATTTAAGTGCTTCACGTTCGACTAATGCTGTCCGGCTATCTACCGGTGTATTTGGGCGGGGTGTGAGTGAATCGGCCGGTTTAGATTTTGAATTAAACTCCTTGCGGAATGTTGCCTCATCGATACCAAGCCAGCCAGAAACCATTCGAATGTACTCCGGGCGCAAAGCTGCATCTTTTATCCCAGCGACAATCGGTGCAACTGCCCGCATAGCTGATACGCGACCTTGGGCGTTATCTAAGTCAAAGTCGGCGATCGTAGTGCGCATTACAAACTCAAAGAGTGGAACTTTTGCCGCAATTAGTTTCTGTACTGCCTCAGCTCCACCTTGCAGTCGAAGATCGCACGGATCTAAACCATGTGGTTCAATCGCCACAAATGTCGCAGCGGCAAATTTTTGGTCTTCACTAAATGCTTTCAGCGCAGCTTTGCGACCAGCAGCATCACCATCAAAAGTGTAAATAACAGAAGCCGGTTTAGCTTCATCATCCATTAAAATTCGACGTAATACTTTGACGTGATCATTGCCAAATGCAGTGCCGCAAGTTGCGACTGCAGTTGTGACGCCAGATAAATGACAAGCCATCACATCGGTGTAACCCTCAACTACTACAGCTTGATGTTGTTTTGCCATATCTCGCCTGGCTAAATCAATTCCATAGAGAACTTGTGATTTGTGATAAATCGGAGTCTCTGGTGTATTCAAATACTTTGGACCTTGATCAGATTCACTAAGTTTGCGCGCGCCAAAACCAATTGTGTCGCCGCCTGAATCTCGGATTGGCCACATTAGGCGATCACGAAAACGGTCGTAACCACCACGTTGACCTTGTACTAATAGCCCACCAGCTAACAGGTCTTCGTCGCTAAAACCTTTGCTTTTTAAGTAAGTGCGCAGTCCATCCCAGCCTGCCGGTGAATAGCCAACACCGAATTGCTCCCAAGCAGATTCTTCAAAACCTCGCTCAGTTAAGAAAGTCCGTGCGTGCGAAGCCTCTGGTGATAGTAATTGCTCTTGATAAAACTTAGTCGCCAGATTATGTGCTTCAACTAGTTTTGCTCGCTGTCCTTGATTACTTGAGCCACCACCAGGTCCATCTTCATACCTAAGTTGAATTGAATACCGGGCAGCTAATTTCTCAACTGCTTCGGTGAAAGATAAGGCGTCAATTTTGCGAACATAAGTGATGACATCGCCACCTTCACCGCAAGAAAAGCAGTGATAAAGATTCTTGCTGGGTGTCACATGAAAAGATGGGGTGCGCTCTTCGTGAAATGGACATAAACCTTTATATGACCCACCACCGGCTGCTTTTAGAGTGACAGTTTCGCGAACTATTTCATCAATTCGGGCACGCTCACGAACACTGTTAATGTCCTCTTCTTTAATACGTCCAGCCACAACGTAAGCCTATTTGCACAGATTCTGATGCCATTGGGCGAGGCTAACGTCAGTTAGCGATGCGATTTGATCAATTACCGCGCGCTTTCGTTCCCTATCTGATTGTGCAGTTTTCCAGAGATCAGCGTGGATCGAATCTAGGTGCTTTTCTGGTGCCAGGCTCACTACCCCAACTAAGTCAGCGATTAACTGCCGTTGCCGAGAGTATTCAACTTCAGCACCGGCCCGGGTCATCACATATCTGGCAGCTAAAGCTTTCAGAGCCGTTACTTCGTATCGACTTTCTACTGGCACCACTAAATTAGCCGCATATCGAGTTAACGGTTGGTCTCCATATTGTGCCTGGGTTGCTTGTTGCGCAGCTAAACAAAAGCGACCAATTAGCTGACTTGTCAGATTTTTAATTGCAGCTTGCGATTTCAATGTTCCATCGTAATTACGTGGCCAACTAACTAGCGAATTCAAGCGATGTAAAGCAGCATCCAGTACATTTGCATCAAATTCATTTCCGTACCACTCACGGGCAATTGCTACAATTTCTGACCGACCCGAATCGGAATCTAAAATACTAACTTCCACATGTCCTTCATGTATTGCATCTTCAATATCATGTACGCAATAGGAAACGTCATCAGACCAGTCCATAACCTGCGCTTCAAAACAATTCTGATCATCTTTTCGTCCATTGCGCATCCAGTTAAAAACATCGACATCTTCGCTGTAAACACCGTACTTATTTGAATTTGGTTTCCGCGTCCACGGATATTTGGATGCCGCATCAAGTGACGCTCTAGTTAAATTCAAGCCAATTGAAGTATTGGGTCTGGGACCATCTGCTGGCGAAATTGCTTTTGGTTCAAGTCGAGTTAGTAGCCGAAAAGATTGAGCATTACCTTCGAAACCACCAATGTCGGCTGCTAATTCATTTAAAGCGGTTTCGCCATTATGTCCAAAAGGTGGGTGACCTAAATCGTGAGCTAAACATGCCGTATCGACTAAGTCAGCATCACAACCAAGCGCGGCACCTAGTTCACGACCAACTTGAGCCACTTCAAGTGAATGTGTTAAGCGAGTACGTGGAAAATCTTCTTGCGCTGCGACTAGCACTTGAGTTTTCACGCCGAGACGACGAAGCGCAGAACTATGCATTATTCGCGCTCGATCTCGAGCAAATTCGGTGCGCTGAACACTTTTATTAGGCTCAACTACCCAGCGCTCTAAATCAGAAGATTCGTACATACCAACCACTTAACTATCCCCCACTGACACTTAATTCAGCCGTACGAACAGTTTCTTGTTCAACTTGGCTCATATTTTGTGAATTCAACCAACCCTCAGGCAGAGTTACTTTCTTTTCGGGAGTTGTTCGACCACGGGGTGAGTGTGCAATATCTTCGGTTAGTCGCTGATTGGGATCGATTGTGGCTAGCAAATCATCAAGTTCTGTTAGTGAACTGATTAAAGCTAGCTGGCCTCGTGTTTCACTGCCAACCACAATTCCTTTTAGGTACCAAGCCATATGTTTGCGCATTTCGCGTGCACCATAAAATTCATCACCATGCATTTGGCAAAGTAATGTTGCATGTCTTTTTAACCAGCGCAAAATATCGCTAGCCATCGGTTCACTTGGTATTTGCTCACCAGCGAAGGCAGATCTAATTTGGCCAAATAGCCAAGGACGACCAAGACAGCCTCGACCAATAACCACGCCACGGACACCTGTTTGGGTTACCATTCTTTTTGCATCAGCTGCTGACCAAATATCCCCATTACCAAGTACCGGAGTATTAGGGATATGTTCAACTAGTTTTGAAATTGCTGACCAGTCAGCTTCGCCACCAT
Source organism: uncultured Actinomycetes bacterium (assembly GCA_903951185.1). GTDB lineage: Bacteria > Actinomycetota > Actinomycetes > S36-B12 > UBA5976 > UBA5976. Next base: position 1,202 of record CAJBBC010000123.1, on the reverse strand, counting down.
AGTATTGCGCGGCCGTACGACCGTGTAGCGCAACCCAAGTTACCCCTGCTTCTGCGGCAATTCTTCCTGCATCTAAATAAGTAACGTGATCTTGATCGATTCCAATTCTCATTTTGACTGTCACTGGAACTTTTCCGTTGGCATTCTTTACTGCTGATGTAACTATGTCTCGATATAAATCGCGCTTCCAAGGCAATGCGCTACCGCCACCTTTGCGGGTAACTTTTGGTACTGGGCAACCAAAATTTAAATCAATATGATCAGCGAGTTCTTCAGCAACCACCATTTCGACGGCACGGCCAATTATTTTTGGATCAACACCATAAAGCTGAATACTTCTAATGTTTTCATCACCATCAAATTTGATCAGGTCAAGGGTTTCTTGATTACGCATCAGCAGAGCTTGAGACGTGGTCATCTCCGCAACGTAAACAGTCCCATCAGAATCGGTTTGGCCGGCTTGATCACGAATTTCTGCCGAAGCTTCCTTGCAAACTCGGCGAAAGGCACGGTTTGTAACACCAGCCATCGGCGCTAACTCGATTACTGGATTATTCGCTAATAAATCAGCAAACATTAGCAACCCACAAGTCGGGCGGCTAGCCATCCTTCGAGTGCATCAAGTCCGACTCGCTCTTGAGCCATAGTGTCTCGGTCACGCACGGTAACCGCTTGGTCTTCAAGAGTTTCAAAATCCACTGTGATGCAATATGGCGTACCAATTTCATCTTGACGACGATATCTACGGCCGATGGCACCAGCATCATCAAAGTCAATCATCCAGTTCTTGCGCAATTTAGCCGCAAGGTCTCTGGCTTTTGGTGATAAGTCTGAGTTACGTGAAAGCGGTAATACCGCAGCTTTAATTGGCGCAAGCCGCTTATCAAAGCGCATTACAACTCGAGTATCTACGCCACCTTTTGTATTAGGTGCTTCATCCTCGGCATAAGCCTCAAGCATGAAGGCAAATACTGCTCGAGTTAAACCAGCTGCCGGCTCAATTACAAACGGGATGTATTTCTCGCCTGATTCTTGATCAAAGAAACTTAAATCTTTGCCCGAAGCTTCCATATGAGTTTTTAAGTCATAGTCAGTTCGGTTTGCAATACCTTCAAGTTCAGCAAATTCGCTACCGCCAAATTGGAAGCGATATTCAATGTCAACAGTTCGCTTTGAATAGTGGGACAGCTTTTCTTTAGGGT
>CAJBBC010000122.1 GCA_903951185.1 uncultured Actinomycetes bacterium | reverse complement strand
GTAATTTAGCAGTGGGCTTAGCCCCAGTTATTAACAAACATTAATTTAAGAAACTGAACCTTCCCAGGCCGGTAAAGTAACTTCACTTAATACATTAATTTTCCAACCGAGATTTACTTGTTCAACATATTGTCGATAAGTTTTCACACCAGGCTCTTCATTTAGCGCAATCTGTAATGCGCCAGTATCACCAGTAGCTGTAATTTTAAATGGTGGACTGTAAATTCGACCTTGTAATAATAAAGTATTTCCCACACATCGAATTGCCGAAGTTGAAATAATACGTTGATCCATCACAGTTACGGCTGTTGCACCGCCGCGCCAAAATGCGTTAACAACAGCTTGCACATCTTGTTGATGTACAACTAAATCATCTGGACTAACTCCCTGCGGAAGTGCTGAGCCTGGAACTCGTGGTGCATCGTCAAGTAAAACTTGTAATGCTGGACCAGTGACGGGAGCAAGTCCAGCTTGTATTTCTAATTGTGAAATCTTTGCAGCTAGTTCTTGATCAATTACTTTTTGCGAAAGTCCAGTAACTTCAGTTTGTAATTCGTTAACCTGTAGCTCAAGACCGACCATACTTTTAGCGCGATTAATAATGTGGCTGCGTAAATCTTCTAAACCACTTGATCGAATATCTGTACCAGCTGCAGTGTTACCGCTCGAGACAAAAAGTAGACCTGCAGAAGCGGCAATTAAAGTTGTAACGGTATGCCTAAGGCGACGTGAATTAGTTCGATTCATGGAGTTATCCACAACCTTATCCACGGCTGGGGAGAAATTACATCCATGTAATTAACCACTTTTTGATTTAGCGCCACCGAGTGGCGAGCGCAAAACCAATACCAATAAATACGAAGCCCACAAGTACGTTAACGAGATTACTTAAATCCTGCATAACTGGAACTTGGCTACCAGCAAGATAAAAAATCACAATCCAAAGTAAACCCAAAATAAACATGGTTACCATCGTTGGCACTAGCCAAGCTGGGCTTCCAATTTTTACCGGGTTAACTGGGCCAGTTGTTGGCGGAATATAAGCCGGCTTAAGAGACTTACGCTTTTTTGAAATAGGCATAAATTAACCTTACTTCCAAATTATTTAGATAGCCACATGCCAGTGCGGTTATCAAAGGCCGAAAGAACTGAGAATCTGTTGATTACGCAAAAACACGAAAACTAATAAGGAGATCCCAATCCCAACTAAGCCTAGAGTTTGAGTTTTTGGCTTACCTTGAAAATTGGCAGCTAGCGCACCAACCACTGCCCCACCCAAATGAGCTCGCCAATCAATCCCTGAATTCATAAAGCCAAGGACAACGTTTAGTGCAAGTAGCGTGATAAGTTGCGAAACATCGGCCCTACGTTCACGGCCGATCACAATAGTCGCCGTCATTAATCCAAAAATTGCACCTGAGGCGCCGACTGAAACTGTATTTAACTGAGAAAAATAATAAGACGCCACATTGCCACCAATAGCGGCAAGTAAGTAAATCGAGGCGAATTTAACTCGACCCAGAATTTCTTCTAGTTGTGGGCCAAGCCAGTACAGGGCGTACATATTGAAAGCTAGATGTAATAAGCCGCCATGTAAAAACGCCGCCGTTAGTAAGCGCCACCATTGGCCATCTGCAATTGCGATTGGAACCATGCCAAAATTACTCGCCATATATAAAATGCCGCCATTTAGCATTCCGTATAAATAGGCACCAATAGTTAGGCCAAGTAAATACTTAGTAACCATGGGTAATTTATTTGAATTTGCGAAACTTACTTTGACTTTAGGTGCTGGAGTTTTTTGAACGCACTGGGCACATTGAAAACCTACTGGTGCACTGACCATACATTCTGGACATATAAATTCACCACAACGAGTGCAATTTATATATGTCTCGCGGTCAGCATGCTGGTAACAATAACTCATGTTTTTAGTTTAGGCGTAACAGTATTTAGTGAACTTAATTTCTTGGCTTCCTAGCCGAATCGAAATATCAATTCGGCTAGGAGTCCGAGTCCTTAGCTTCGATCTACTGTTGTCTTTTCAATAACTACATCTTGAACTGGTCGGTCATTAGCACCAGTTGGAACGCCAGCGATTACATCAACAACATCGCGGCTTTCTTGATCAGCTACTTCACCAAAAATAGTGTGTTTGAAATTAAGCCAAGTTGTTGGCGCAACTGTAATAAAGAATTGTGAGCCATTTGTGTTTGGTCCGGCGTTAGCCATGGCAAGTAAGTATGGCTTATCAAAAACTAATTCTGGATGTGGTTCGTCAGCAAACTTGAAGCCAGGGCCGCCAGTGCCTTGCCCAAGTGGGTCGCCTGCTTGAATCATGAAGCCAGGAATAATTCGATGGAAAATTGTGCCATCGTAAAGCGGTTTAGTTGAAGCTGCATTAGTGCGTGGATCTGTCCACTCATGTGAGCCATCTGCTAAACCAAGAATTGTCTTTGCAGTTTTAGGCGCATGGTTTTCAAAAATATTAATTCGAATATCGCCGTGATTTGTATGTAGCGTAAATAGAGTTCCCATTTTAATTCTTTCGTTGATTGTGATTGATTCTTTCATAAATAACGCTGGGGCCATTCATTTGCGAATAGCCCCAGCGATTAATTAAGTTATTTAGTTTTTCTTGCCACGAACATCTACTACAACGTTTGCAACTACATCAGAAAGTAGTCGAACTGTCACAGTGTGCTTACCAGCTAATTTGATTGGTGAACTAAGCACAATTTTGCGCTTATCTACTTCAACAGACTTGATAGCTTGAGCGATGTCGCCAACAGTTACTGAACCAAATAATCGACCTTCATCACCAGCGCGAGCAGTTAAAACTACTGCGGCTGATTCAAGGGTTGCTTTGATTTCAAGTGCATGATCGCGATCCCGAACTTCACGCTTGTTGCGAGCGCGCTTAATTTGGGTAACTTGTTTTTCGCCGCCGCGGGTCCATGGTGTACCAAGTCCCTTAGGCATCAAGAAGTTACGACCGTAACCATCTTTAACTTCAACAACGTCACCTGCGGCACCTAGGCCATTAACTTCTTGAGTAAGGATAAGTTTCATTTTTTAAATACTCCTTATCGTGCAGTCGAAGTGTATGGAAGTAGTGCAATTTCGCGTGCGTTCTTAACTGCATTAGCGATATCGCGCTGGTGTTGAGTGCAATTGCCGGTTACGCGACGAGCGCGAATTTTTCCGCGGTCTGAAATGAACTTACGAAGTAACGGTGTGTCTTTGTAGTCAATTGCGGAACTATTTTTCTTGCAAAAAGCACAAGCTTTCGGCTTGAACTTACGTACTGGTGGCTTTGCCATTGTGGTGCTCCCTTAATTCTGAGCCCGGATGTTTAGTCCGGAATGGTTGGTTTAAAAGTGATACCTAAAAAGGTGGTTCGTCGTTTGAAACTGGAGCAGCCCATGGATCATCGGCAGGTGCGCTTGCGCCACCGCCAGTAAATCCACCGCTGTCACTGCGAGTCACTCGAGAAACTTTTGCAGTCGCATTACGTAATGCTGGACCGACATCGTCAACATCCATTTCAACTACAGTGCGCTTTTCGCCCTCTTTAGTTTCATATGAACGTTGTTTTAAGCGGCCAGTCACCATAACGCGTGTGCCTTTTGTTAAAGACTCAGCTACGTTCTCGGCGTACTGACGCCAAACGCTACAACGCAAGAACAGAGTGTCGCCATCTTTCCATTCATTGGAGTTGCGATCTAAAACACGAGTTGTTGAAGCAACTGTGAAAGAAGCCACCGCTTGTCCGTTAGGAGTGAAGCGAAGTTCTGGATCACCGGTTAGGTTTCCAACAACTGTGACTGTTACGTCACCCTGTGCCATAAGTTTCTCCTATTACTTGCTGTCGACCCGCATGACTTTGGTGCGAAGCACCGATTCATTCAGGCCTAATTGACGATCTAATTCTGCAACTGCTGCTGGTGAGCAATTGACGTCAAGCAGGGCGTAAATACCTTCGCCCTTTTTGTCGATTTCATATGCCAAACGGCGACGACCCCAGATATCGACTTTTCCAACTGTGCCGCCATCTTTTTTAACAACATTTAAAAATGTGTCTAAAGATGGAGCTACGGTTTTCTCTTCGAGCTCGGGATCAAGGATTACAACTACTTCGTAGTGACGCATACTTAACACCCACCTCCTGTGGACTAATCGGCCATGGTCTTTCCATGGCAGGAGGGATTAAGAATCCCAATTCTATGGGGTTTTTGGCTCGGGTAAAAATGGCATTTTTGTTATTTGGCACCAATTAAGTGCCATTCCACTGGTCCCATGACTAACAACTCCGACAGGTACCCTTAAGGCATGGCAAAACTGGCTTTGGGTTCACATGTAAGCACTGAAAATCCCATTGAAACCGCCGAAAAATTGGGTTTAGACCATATTCAGGTTTTCTTAGCTGACCCACAAAGTTGGAAAGGCAACGACTTTCCACACCCAGATGGTGCCGAGGGGTTAAAAGCCCAGGCCGAAAAAGCAAAAATCGGAATCTATGTTCATGCTCGCTACATAATCAATGTGGCCACTTCGAATAACAAAGTGCGTATTCCCAGTCGCAAAATACTTCAGGCCGATGTCGATGCCGCGGCACTAGTTGGCGCTAAAGGGGTAATTGTGCACGGCGGTCACGTAACTGCAGATGATGAGCCCGAACTAGGTGTAGCTAATTGGGTTAAAGCTATAAATCAATTAGATATGAAAGTTCCAGTTTTTATTGAAAATACCGCTGGTGGAAAATTCTCAATGGCACGTCGACTTGAATCTATTGCTCGCCTCTGGGATGCCGTTGGCCAAACCGGGGTTGGCTTTTGTTTAGATACTTGTCACGCCCACGCTGGTGGCATTGACCAAGAGACACTTTCCGAAACAATTCTGAAAACAACTGGGCGGATTGATTTAGTTCACTGTAATAACAGTCGTGATGTATTCGATTCAGGTGCTGATCGACATGCAAATCTAGATTCTGGAACTATGGATTTAGAAATTTTGATTAACAACTTAAAAGTTGCAAATGCGCCAATAGTTTTAGAAACCCCTTATGAAAACATTGAAGCAGATCTAAAAATCTTGCGCGATGCGAATCTCTAAGAAATATAGTTGAGCGGTAAATTGTGGTTGTGCAAATAAAGCAGATAAGTGCAGCAGAGCACTTAGCTTTTATTGAATCGCGCAATTCTGTCTCCTTTTTACAAACACCGGCGTGGGGTAAAGCTAAATCTGGTTGGCAAAGCCAATCCTTAGGCTGGTTTGATCAAGATCAAATTGTTGGTGCTGGACTGGTCCTACTTCGTAAAGTCCCAAAAGTTAAAAAATATTTAGCATATTTACCTGAAGGTCCAGATTTAGATTGGACATCGCCAAGTTCGATTGATGCACTAGATAACTTGGTTAATTACCTCAAATCAATCGGGGTATTCCAAATAAAAATCGGTCCACATATTTGGGTGCGGCGCTGGCAAGCAGAAACTATTAAAGAAGCAATCGCTGAAAATAAAGTTAAACGAATCGGTGATTTACCAGCAGATGAAGTAAACCAGTCAGGTTTGGAATTAATTGCCAAGCTCAAAAAATATGGCTGGCATCAACCAAAAACTGTTGAGTCTGGTTTTGGCGATTATCAACCACGATTTGTTTTTCAAATAAATTTAGAAAATAAATCTGAAGAAGAATTACTGACTTCGTTCAATCAACTTTGGCGCCGAAATATTAAGAAAGCTGAAAAAGAAGGTGTGACAGTACGAGTTGGCACCGAAGAAGACTTGGCGCTATTTCATACTTGTTATGTTGAAACTGCAAAGCGAGATCGATTTACCCCACGTTCGTTAAGTTATTTCAAAACTATGTGGACAGCTATGCGAACTGAAAACAGCGATCGAATTAAAGTTTTTATTGCTGAACATCCGGATTACCAAGGAGCAATTGCTGCCACCACATTAACCAGGGTTGGCAAACATTCGTGGTACTCATACGGTGCTTCAACTACTGCGGCACGCGATTTACGTCCAAGTAATGCAATTCAATGGGCAATGCTCAAAGACAGTCTTGAATCAGGAAGTTCAATCTATGACATGCGTGGAATTTCAGATACTTTAGATCAAAATAACCACTTATTTGGACTAATCCAATTTAAATTAGGAACGAGTGGATATGCACAAGAATATGTTGGTGAGTGGGATTATGTTATTTCGAAACCATGGGCCACAGCGTTTAGCTTTTACATGTCGAGGCGGTAAATAACATGACATTTACTTTAAATATTGATGGCGCTCGTTTTGAGAAACAAATTGCTAACGTAATTGAAGATTTTAAAAAACATAATGCTCGGGTTGTTCCGGTAATAAAAGGTAACGGTTATGGTTTTGGCCGAAAAATGTTGGCAAAAGAAGCGCACCATCGAAACTTAGATCGAATTGCAATTGGCACTATCTACGAATTGGATCAAGCTCTAACTAATTTTGGTGGCCAGATTGTTGTCCTAGAGCCATTTAACGTACAAGATCGTGCGGCCGCTCGAGTGTGGGAAAGTGCCATGGTCATGTCAGCACACCGAGTAATTGCCACGATTTCAAATACGAATCTGTTGGCGGCCACTCAGGCCGGGATTAAACAGGCATTTATCGAAGGCAAAACTTCGACACATCGTTTTGGAGTTACTGCTACCGAATTATTGGCCATTTTAGGTAACCAGGAAACTGATTTAGAAATTTTGGGTCTAAGTTTGCATTTACCAATTGCTCAACCGGTAAATACAAATGTAGCCAAATTGGAAATTTCGGAGAAAAAGAAATCGCGTAAGAATTCAGCTCGCGTAGTTGAAATATCAAACTGGATCAATAATTTCGCACCTAAGTTTAATAACTCAGGTCAAACTTTAAATTTAAGTGTGTCTCATATATCGACCAAAGAAGTGCAACAAATACTTGATCGAGCGGCTAAAGCGAATCACCAGATTTCACTTGATGTCCGACTTGGAACTTCACTGTGGCTTGGCGATCCTAAAGCTTTAAATGTAACCGGCACTGTTCTTGAGATACATGAATTAACCCGAGATCATGAACATGTTGGATATCGCCAGGTAGACGGTCATAGTTTCCGCAGACTATTGGTGGTAAGTGGTGGAACCGCACATGGTGTGGCTTTGGCTGCACCGGCATATCGATCAACTTTGCGATCAAAGGGTATTGCGATAATCCAAGGTATTGCTGAAGCATTTGGCAAACTTCGGTCGCCATTTAAATTAGCCGGCAAAAACTTAGGTTTTGCTGAACCACCACATATGCATGTTTCTTTACTTTGGTGTTCAGATCGAAAAGTTCAGGTTGGCGATCAACTTGAGTGCACAGTTAGAAATACAACTGCCATTTTTGATGAAGTTGTAATTAACTAACTACGGCGTGTTACTGATTGAAATAGCAATCGGTGTTCCAGTGACGACAATTGTGCCCGGTGGCATCGATTGACTATTCACATAAAGCGTTGCATTCTGATCAACATTTGCAGCAAAATTCTCAACTAGAACAAGGCCGGTTGCAGTTGCTAATGCACGAACATCCGCTAATGCGCCAGTAAATGTTGGAACAGCAACTTGTAAACCGGCAAGTGCTGGATCGATACCGGTGTAAATCGGTGTTCCAGTTGGTGTTGCCCCATCTGGCTGGCTGGCCGGTAGTGCACCAAAACTTGTTGCTTTAACTCCGTCAAGTGCGCCCTTCATGAACGCAGTCCAGATTCGAGCTGGGTAAGAACCACCAGTAACGGTACGCATACCACCGGTACCACTTAACGTAATTGGTTGCCCGTCTGGTCCATCTTTTGTAAACATGATTGCAGCAGCAAGTTGTGGTGTGTAGCCAGCAAAAAGTGCTGACTTATTATCGTTAGTCGTTCCAGTTTTTCCAGCTACTGGACGTCCGAGTCTGGCAGCGGCTTTACCGGTACCAACTTCAACAACTTTTTTAAGTGCGTAACTTACTGTGTCAGCAACATCAGTACTGAAAGCTTGCACTGGTTGTGGTGTGTGTTCATACATAACATCACCATTACGAGCTTTTACCGTCTTAATGTAAGTGATATCTACTTGTAATCCACGCGCCGCAAAAGTTGAATAGCCAGCAGCAATGTCAACCACATTTGGACTTGCTGTACCTAGTGTGAAAGCTAAGTTAGGCATCATGCCAACTTCAGTTTCTGGAATACCAGCACGGATTGCAGCTTGGTAAACATTCTCTAAACCAACTTGATCCGCTAACTGAACGAATGCCGAGTTAACTGAATTTTCAGTAGCTAAAAGTAAAGTAATCCATTCACCATAAGAATTGTCACCGTAATTAACAACTTCGTAAGTACCGACTTTTGTTTTATTCATGCCACTGAAAACAGAGCCAAGTGAGAAATTATTTTCTAATGCAGCAGCTAATGTGAATGGTTTGAATGTTGAACCACCCTGACCGATAGCCTGTGTCGCGTTATTGAATTGATCCTTTAAATAATCTTCGCCGCCATAAATTGCAACGACTTCGCCAGTACCTGGTCGAACTGCAGCCATACCAATTCGCAGACCTTCGATGCCATCAGTTGGTCCCTCTTCAATAACGGCTGAAGTAGCTGCGTCTTGAGCTTGCTTATTAAATGTTGTAGTTACCCGCAAGCCTGATCGGTTTAGTTGATCTTCAGTTATTCCAAGTTTGTAAAGTTCTTGACGTGATTGTTCAACTAAGTGACCTGTTGGTCCAGAAAAAGTATTTACATCTTTGAATTCAATAATTGTTGGAAAAGTCTGTATTGCTCGAAGTTCAGCAGTTATCCAACCTTTTTCAACCATGCCGTCTAACGTGTAATTCCATCGCTGAGTTAAACCTTCAAGATTTTTTTCTGGTGCTAAGCCAGATGGAGCTTGAATAATTGAAGCTAGTACGGCTGCTTCAGCAACCGTTAAGTCTGCAGCACTTTTTGCGAAATATGCGTTAGCCCCAGTTTCAATACCGTAAGCGCGTCGGCCGAAATAAATTGTATTTAAATAATTTTCAAGTATTTTCTCTTTAGTAATCATCGTTTCGAGTTTCACTGAAAGTATTACTTCGCGAACTTTACGTTTAATAGTTTGTTCTTGTGACAGGTAAGCATTTTTTGCATACTGCTGGGTAATTGTCGAACCACCTGAAGTTGTGCTTGATAAGGCATTACTAAAAAATGCTCGAACGATACCGGTTAATGAGAAACCACCGTGCTCATAAAATCCACGATCTTCAGCAGCTAAAACGGCTTCCTGGGCGATAACTGGAATCTGCGCCAGATCTAGGGAAACTCGATTTGATTCACCGAGGCGACCTAGTTCAGTAACTCCATCGTCGTAATAAAGAATTGTGGCTTGTGCTTGCGAAACATCGCTTGGCGCTGGTACATCGACAGCGCGCACTGCCGCAAAAGTAAATACTAAGCCGAGAAAAAATAGAGTTACGAAACCACCGAGTAACCGCTTGCGTGATGGCAATCGTTTAGCCAGTGATTTTCTAAGACTCTTTAAATTTCTCATTTATCTATTCCAACACATCGCGGGGCTTAGTAGGTGGTCGGCGTGGTGTGCCGTCACCAAGTACATAAGAAAGTTGTAAGTGATTCCAGCCACATAAAACGCAGACTTCAACAACATAAACCCTAAAGTGGCCATACTCCTGCGCCATTTGCGGTAATTCGCTGGACATTTTTACGCGACCGGCTAAATATCCAAGATCGTCACCATATACATAAGTAACGTGCCGCAATTGTGATTTTGCACAAATTGGGCAGTTCCGCTCCGTTTGTTCGCCATGGTTCTTTGCCGCGCGAATTAAATATGGGTCAGCATCACACACTTTTTCGCGAGCCAGGACATCATTTTTAATAGTTTCAAGAATGGATCGACGAGCAAGGACATAATCCAAAACATGTCTTGGTCTGGCGGGGTCAGCTACATCTTCATAAGGATGTGGAATTGGGCGTGGTGGTTCACTTTTCATGGCCCCCGGGCCGATTCCACCGGGACCAAAGGCGCCTATTCGGTAACCCTTAATTCCCCCTGATTTATCAGCCATTTACTAAGCCTAATCGCCAAAAATCCAATACCCAGCCGTTAATTGGGTATATCCACGCGGCTGATGTATCCTCAGGATGTATCTTTTTGATACATCTGAATGGAAGTATTACCAATGGCAAAACGATCTGAAGCTTTAGAGCTTTCAGTCCTTGGCATTCTTTCTCAGAGTCCAGCCCACGGATATGAACTGCGTAAGCGGATGATTTCAGTAACTGGATTATTCAAGACAATTTCGTATGGCGCTCTTTATCCAACACTCAAATCATTAGTTGAACGTGGGTTCCTCGCTGAGCAAGACAATAACCCAACAAATAAATATCCAAAGCGAAATCGCATTGTTTATGTACTAACTGATCAAGGTAAAGCGCATCTGACTTCATTATTAACTGATAGCGGACCGGATGCTTGGGATGACGAAACTTTTGCTGTTCGAATGTCACTATTCGCACAAACATCTTTAGCCACTCGGCTACATATTCTGCAAGGCCGTCGTAGTCGACTGGAAACTCGTCTTGCTGAATTACGAGCAAATACAGCTAAGGGTCGCGAACGTCTTGATGCTTACACTCTGGAACTTCAGAAACACGGACTAGATGCACTTGAACGTGAAGTGCGCTGGTTAAACGAACTTATCTCGCACGAAGAAGCTGGTGGCCTAAATAGGTCATCAACTTCAAAAATAAATAAGAAATAAAGTCACGGCAGCAAATAAGGAGGCATTGCAGTGGGTTCAGTAAGAGTAGCCATCGTTGGCGTAGGAAATTGTGCTTCATCACTTGTCCAAGGTGTTGAGTACTACAAGGATGCTGATCCAAATCAGCAAGTACCGGGTTTGATGCATGTGCAGTTCGGCGAGTATCACGTACGCGATGTTGAATTTGTTGCTGCATTTGATGTGGACGCAAAGAAAGTTGGCCAAGATTTATCTGCGGCTATCTTCGCGAGTGAAAACAACACCATAAAGTTCTCAGAAGTTCCACCAACAGGAATAACTGTTCAACGTGGTCAGACACTTGATGGACTTGGTAAGTACTACAAAGAAATGGTTGTTGAGTCAGACGAAAAGCCAGTCGATGTAGTTAAAGTTTTGAAAGATGCAAAAGTTGATGTTTTAGTTTGCTATCTACCGGTTGGTTCTGAAGCTGCAGCCAAGTACTACGCACAATGTGCAATTGATGCTGGCGTAGGTTTTGTTAATGCGCTACCAGTATTTATTGCCGGCACAAAAGAATGGGCAGATAAATTCACTGCAGCTGGCGTGCCAATTGTTGGCGATGACATTAAGAGTCAGGTTGGTGCAACAATTACGCACCGTGTACTTGCCAAACTTTTTGAAGACCGTGGTGTAATCGTTGATCGCACCTACCAATTAAATGTTGGTGGAAACATGGACTTCATGAATATGTTAGAGCGTGAACGTCTTGAATCGAAAAAGATTTCTAAAACACAAGCTGTAACTTCTCAGTTGAAACATGACTTAGGCGCACGCAATGTGCACATTGGTCCATCTGACTATGTTGCTTGGTTAGACGATCGTAAATGGGCTTTCGTACGACTAGAAGGTCGTGCATTCGGTGATGTGCCATTAAGTCTTGAGTACAAACTCGAAGTTTGGGATTCACCAAACTCAGCTGGTGTAATCATCGATGCAATTCGTGCTTGCAAGATTGCGCTAGATCGTAAAATTGGTGGACCTATTCTTTCCGCATCGAGTTACTTCATGAAGAGCCCACCGGTTCAATATGACGATACAACTTGCAAAAATTTAGTTGAAGATTTCATTAGCGGAAAAGCATAAGTAATTAAGAACTAAGCCTCCAAAAATAAGGGGCCTACTCCGGTAGGTCCCTTATTTTAATTTAAGACAGTAAAGGTAGCGTGTTAATTGTGAATAAGCGCGGATCAGGTGTGGTGCGAAAAAAGGGCACTGGTTCACTTGCTATTTTTCAAACTGCAAATGCGCGTCGTTTGCTTTACGTTCGTTTATTCGGTCAAGCCGGCGATGGAATTCTTCAAACTGCTTTGGCTACTTTTGTTTTATTCTCACCAGAACGCGAAGCTGATCCTGAGCGGATTGCTTTATCGTTTGCGATTTTATTAATTCCGTACTCTTTGATTGGTCCCTTTGTTGGATTATTCATTGACAGTTGGTCCAGGCGTTCGATCCTATTCAGAGCAAATATTTTGCGGGTAATCACAATGCTCGCTATTGCTGGAGTAATCACTGGCCATAATGCGAATTTAACTTTGGCGATTTTAGTTTTAATTAGTTTGGGGATAAATCGATTTATCCAGGCAGCTCTTGCAGCTTCAGTTCCTCATGTTGTTGAAGAAACAAATTTAGTTGGCGCTAATGCGCTCTATCCAACACTTGGTACTGCATCTGCTTCTCTTGCTGTTGGTCTGGGTCTTTTGATCCAGCATGTAGTCGGTAATAGCGATTACGTGAATGCTGCATTAATTGTGATTGGCGCCGTATTTGCTTTAATTGCAGCCTATTTTGCTACTCGATTTACTCCAGTTGATTTACTTGGTCCGCATGGAGTTACTACTGAAGTCCGCAAAGAATTTAGAAATGCAATAACTGGATTTCGCGCTGGTGTTCGTCGACTAATCGATGCGCCGGATGCCTTACTCAGTATGTCTTCGGTTGCACTGCAGCGGGCAGTTTTTGGCACTTTAACTGTGACAGCTTTGATGTTGGCTCGAACTGTTTGGAATGCATCAACAGATCCAGATGGTGCAGTTACTGACTTTGGATACTGCGCAATCTCTGCCGGAGTTGGAGCATTAATCGCTGCGTTAATTTCAGCTTCACTAATGAATGGGCGGATTGAGCGAATTTCAAAAACTATGGATGAGCGTCAATCCCAATTAATTTTAATTGCAACATTTGTAACCAGCGCTGCTGTTGTTACTACTATTGCTGGCTTCTTAAGTGCGACCTTGCCTGGCATTATGATTTCGGCTTTTTTCTTAGGGTGCGCTGGACAATTCTTAAAGATTAATGCGGACACTACTGTGCAGCGAGATATAGATGATGCGCATCGTGGTCGAGTATTTTCGATTTTTGATATGTTAATTAACGTTGCACTAGTTACGGGTATTTGTATCTTTACCCTTTTTGAAGTTGTTCGAGAATCCTTAGTAATTCGAGTTTCTATCGCTTCTAGTGTGTTACTTGTTGTCGTTATGTTGACTGGGCGCCATTTTTATAAATCAAGGTATCTACTCCGGATAGATTCGCAATAAATTATTTTTGAGCGTCCCACCAAATATGTAATTGGGTTAATGCTTCAGCTTTAGTAAGCGGTCCTTTATCGAGTCGGATATTTAACATGTGATCATATGCTTTTCCAACAGCCGGACCAGGTTTAATGCCCAGCTCAGCCATAATTTCTTGTCCGTCTAAATCAGGCCGAATGGAACTCAACTCTTCTTGTTCGAGTAATTTCTCAATACGTTCTTCTAAGTCATCATATGTTGCAGCAAGCATCATGGCTTTGCGTTGATTTCTAGTTGTGCAATCTGCACGAGTTAATTTATGTAATCTCACTAGTTGATCACCAGCATCGCGGACATAACGCCGAACTGCAGAATCAGTCCACTGCCCTTCGCCATAGCCGTGAAAACGTAAATGTAACTCAACAAGTTTTGTCACATCATCAATTATTTCGTTTGAGTACCGCATTGCAGCTAACCGCTTCTTTGCAATTTTTGCACCAACTACTTCATGATGATGAAAACTAACTCCACCGCCAGTTTCAAATTTTCTGGTTTTTGGTTTACCTATGTCATGTAAAAGGGCAGCTAACCGCAAAACTAAATCGGGTTCACTATTAGGTTCATGTAATTTCTCTAATTCAATTGCCTGTGTTAATACTTTTAAACTGTGCTCATAAACATCTTTATGCCGGTGATGTTCGTCGATCTCAAGCTGTAGCGCTGGCAATTCTGGAATAATAATTTCCGAAAGTTTTGTTCCTTCCAGAATTTCTAATCCCATAATCGGGTTCTCACCCATTAGCAATTTTGTAAATTCGTCGCGAATTCGTTCGGCTGAAACTATTGAAATACGTTCACGCATTTCGGTAGCGGCAATAATTACATCAGCAACTGGAGTAAAGCCAAGTTGACTTGCGAATCGAGCAGCCCGCATCATTCTTAGTGGATCTTCAGCAAAAGAAAGTTCGGCAGCTCGCGGTGTGCGAATTATCCGCTTTACTAAATCTGATACGCCACCAAATAAATCGATGAATTCAAGACTTGGCAACATAACTGCCATTGCGTTTATGGTGAAATCCCGACGGATCAAATCCTCATTAATTTGAGTACCAAATTTAACTGATGGTTTTCGGCTTTCCGAAACATAGACTTCGGAGCGATAAGTTGTTATTTCAAAAACTTGCTCATTCTTACGCACGCCCACCGTGCCAAATTCCATCCCAAGATCCCAAACGGCGTCTGCCCACTTGGTGGTTATTTTCACAATATCTTCTGGTTTAGCGGGGGTAGTGAAATCTAAATCAACCGAATCTCTTTGCAAAATTAAATCGCGGACACTGCCACCAACTAAAGCGATATCAAAGCCAGCCTGCGCAAATAAATTACCTAGCTCAACAACCATTGGTAATGCACCAATCGCATCGCGTACTACTTGAGTAGCGATATTTTCAGGCATGTTTTGATCATTCATTACGGGTTATAGCCTATTTGCTTTATTTCTATCTTTTGTATTTTGCGGAACTAGTTACCCGATAAATGCCAGTATTAGACGCGGTTTTTCACTGGCAAGTATTCTTTTGGTTGTGGCACTTACCAGACCGATCGGCATTAGCCGAAAAATAATCAGTACCGCCACTGTTTTAGTTTTAGTTATTACTTCCGTGATTTCCGCCAGTGGCCCAGTCGCTGCTGCGACAAATAATAATTCAATTCGGATCACAGATTTAGTTTTAACTGTGGACCCAGCTTCCAGTAGATATGTAATCAAAATTAGCGGGGAGTATCTAAATAGCACAACCACTGCTGTTCGCGACGTAGAAATACTTCTTGGCACTGTAGATCAATTATCAACTCGCTATGCCTTAAATACTTTTCTAGAAAATAGACAAGATGCAAACTTAACTAGAACTGATTACTCGGCGAGATTAAATCGGGTTGGCGCGAATGATCGTCGTACTTGGCAGATAACTTTTATGGCTGATGAAGTATTAACTTTGACAAACGGAGTTTACGGCTTAGGTGTGATTGCCCAATCGCAGGATTTATTAAGTACCGACGTTGTGGCTATGCCGTTTTTTAATTCGCCACCAACAAATACATTAAATACAACACTTGCCATTCAGTTAACAACTTTAAATTCGCATTTAGTTGACGGAAATTTGTCACCATCTGATGAGCGCGAATTAGACCGCTTAATAAATTTGATCACGAATGCTGCAGATTTAGAGGTGGCATGGATAGTTGATCCAGTACTGCGGCAATGGCTAGTTGAATTACAAAATACTGACCTCGTTGATAAAGCTGTTCTACTAAATAGCATGCTTGATGTGATCACAGGCCGAACAACCCCAAGTATTTATAGCCAACCCGACTTAGCTCGCTTAATGGCTTCGTCACGTGGAGACGATTTAACAAATTTGGTCGTTCGCACGCAACAAATATCTGGCGCTTCGAAAATCGTGGCGGTGCCTAAAGATGGTGCAACTTCAGCTGACGCAATTCGCAAACTGGGTGAACTTGGTGTTAAACCAATTTTGGCGAATACTTTCTTAACTGGCGATAAATTAACCTCGGTTGAAGCTAATGCTGTTGTTGGCGAAACTTCTTCAATAATTGCCGATGCTGGTGTTTCGAGTTGTTTACAAAATTCCAATGGTGATGCGGTTGCAGATTTTCGCACTAAGAACTGCATTTTGAACGAATTAACACTAGTTTCAATTGCTCAAGTGAAGCATTTAGTTTTACTTACTCCGTTGGACTGGTCACCAAGCGTTGATTCAATAAAAAGTATTTATAACGAACTTGGTGGTAAACCTTGGTTAGCAGTTTCGCCAATGTACTCATTACTTTATGACGAGCCAGTTGTAAATCTCACTGCGCAACAAAATTTTGAGGCGGCCGCTTTCGATAATGCGCTAATCCGTTCAGGTGATCGGATAACTACAAATGCCACAAAACTTTCTTCCCTATTTTCAGATTCTTCTTTTGCTGACTCTTTTAGTTCAGCAAAGTTGCGAGGATTTAGTGCGCTTTGGCCAACTGGAGATTTAGCCACAGAGTTCTTGGCCAAGAATGAAGATCTTTTATTGCAATATCAAAATTCCATTTCGATTGAAGCCTCAAGAAATATCACCGTTTCTAACTCAACTGCTGAATTACCAATTACTGTTGTTAACTCAAGTGACCGCGATATCTCAGCCGTGGTGCAATTAAGTAGCCCAATCACATCGCTATTTACTGGTGTTACCTCCGAAGTAATTACTGTGCCATCGGGTAAGCGAGTAACTGTTCCGATGGAAGTGACCCTTCCTGGCGAAGGTATTTTGAATCTAACTGCGACATTACTTGCGCCGAATGGGCAGACAACTGGGAAAACTAAACAAATTCGAATTTCATCTGCTGAGTATCAAGGCTTAGCCAGAGCATTAGTTCTGGGAGCTTTTGGATTATTAGTACTTCTTTCAATCAGCAATATTGTTAAGCGACAACGAGATAATTCAAGTACTCAGAAAAATGGATAACAGTTGCGAAATTTAATTAGTTCTTTTGGCCAGACATCTGGGATGGCCCTAGGTACTTTAACCAGCCGGATTACTGGCATTTTTCGAGACATTGCTTTAGTGGCTGCTATTGGTACGGCGATTTTTGCCGATACTTATTCGGTTGCAAATAGCCTGCCAAACATAATTTATATTTTGATTGCTGGCGGGGCAATAAATGCAGTATTTATTCCAGCATTAGTTCGACATATGAAAGATGATGAAGAT
>CAJBBC010000121.1 GCA_903951185.1 uncultured Actinomycetes bacterium | reverse complement strand
TTACCCAAGATGTCGTCGAGGCCTATTTGGAATTACATGTACTTGGGTATGCACATTCAATTGAGGTTTGGGATAAGTCTGGAGCACTCGTTGGGGGACTTTATGGACTTGAACTTGGTGGTTTATTTGCCGGGGAATCAATGTTTCATAAAGCAGCTGATGCCTCCAAAGTGGCTCTGGCTGAGTTAGCAAAAATCATGGATGACGATTCGGGTCGACTAATAGATTGCCAATGGAAAACCGAGCACTTAGCCTCCCTAGGAGTACAGGAAATTAGCCGTATGGCCTACCTGTCGGGGTTGCCAAAATTACTCAAAATGGAACCTAAATTTAAAGCCATCAGCCAGATGTGATTTTGGTCCCAGATACCCTGGCTACTGCGCTACTTAAAGGGGTTTGCGCTAGTCTGAAGGGGTAAAGTGCTGGCTTTGAAATGCCAGTCTGCCCATTATTTAAAAGGATTTTGGCTAAGTGAAACAGGCAATAAGTAACCTGACTACGAAGCGTTTTCGCATTGGTCTAACGGCACTGGTAAGCACCTTAATACTGACTAGTTGTTCAACTGAAACTGAACTCGGCCGAATCGGTATGCCAGCACCAGCTACTGAAGAAGGTCCTCGAATTCTTTCCCTATGGCAAGGTTCGTGGATTGCCTCGATGTTCGTTGGCATCTTAGTTTGGGCCCTACTTATTTGGGCGGTAGTTGCTTACCGCCGAAAAGATGGCGACAAATTACCTGAACAAACTCGCTACCACGTTCCACTTGAAATTATGTACACCGTAATCCCACTGGTAATGGTCCTAGCTCTATTTTGGTTTACTGCACGCGATCAGAAAATACTTACTGAAAATCCTGGCGATCAAAAGCACACAGTTAATGTGTCTGGATGGCGATGGTCGTGGGGCTTTAATTACATTGAAGATGGCGTATACGATGTCGGTACACCTGGACAACGTCCAACTCTTTGGCTACCGGTTGATGAAAAAGTTAAATTCACTTTAACTTCGCCAGATGTTATTCACTCATTTTGGATTCCATCTTTCTTAACCAAAATGGATGTTATGCCAGGGCAGACTAATGAATTCACAGTCACGCCAAACAAGCTAGGTATTTTCCCAGGTAAGTGCGCAGAGCTTTGCGGCGTTGATCATGCCCGGATGCTTTTTGATGTAAAAGTTGTGACTCGAGCAGAGTTTGATGCGCACATTGCAGAATTAAAAGCTATTGGTCAAATTGGCGCAATCGACTCTGGCCGAGCAATCGAAGCAGGAGAGTAGTAATGGCACTGTTAGATAAACCGATGACTTCGGATCCTCAAGTTAAACCGTTAACAAAAGGTCGCACTGTAATTAAGTGGGTAACTTCAACTGACCATAAAGTCATTGGCAATTTGTACATGATCACTTCATTTGCATTTTTTATTCTTGCTGGCGCCATGGCACTTGGAATTCGAGCTGAATTAGCTACTCCAGGTCTTCAGTTCTTTAGTAATGAGCAGTACAACCAGCTGTTTACCATGCACGGAACGCTGATGCTGTTCTTATTCGCCACCGCACTTTTTGCCGGTTTCGCCAACGCGATTATGCCTTTACAAATTGGTTCTCCAGACGTTGCTTTCCCGCGCCTGAACATGATTAGTTACTGGCTGTACTTTTTTGGTGGCGTAATCGTCATGCTTGGTTTCTTAACCCCAGGTGGCGCAGCTGGTTTCGGCTGGTTTGCCTACGCGCCACTTTCAAATGTGGTCAACTCACCAAATGTCGGCGCCGATCTATGGATTATGGGTTTGACGATGTCAGGCATGGCATCAATTCTGGGTGCGGTGAATTTTATTACAACTATTTTCACAATGCGCGCACCAGGTATGACTATGTTCCGGATGCCAATTTTCGTTTGGAATGTACTACTAACAAGTATTTTAGTTTTGATGGCTTTCCCAGTTTTAGCAGCTGCAATGTTGATGCTAGAAGCCGATCGTAAATACGGAACACAAGTTTTTGCTACTGAAAATGGCGGCGCAATTTTGTGGCAGCACTTATTCTGGTTCTTCGGTCACCCAGAGGTTTATATCCTTGCCCTGCCATTCTTTGGTATCGCCTCAGAAATTTTGCCAGTATTTAGTCGCAAACCTATTTTTGGTTACAAAGGCCTGGTCTACGCAACAGTGGCAATTGCCGCTCTTTCAGTTTCGGTTTGGGCACACCATATGTACGTTACTGGCGCGGTGAATTTGCCGTTCTTCTCGTTCATGACGATGTTGATTGCCGTTCCAACTGGCGTTAAATTCTTTAACTGGATTGGCACTATGTGGCGCGGTTCGGTAACTTTCGAAACTCCGATGTTATGGACGGTTGGCTTCTTAGCAACATTCTTATTTGGTGGGCTAACTGGCATTATGTTGGCTTCACCACCAATTGACTTCCACGTAAGTGACACTTATTTCGTAGTTGCACATTTCCATTACGTACTATTCGGAACTGTAGTGTTCGCGATGTTTGCTGGCTTTTATTTCTGGTGGCCAAAGTTCACCGGCAAGATGCTAGATGAGCGACTAGGGAAATTACATTTCTGGTTAGTATTCTTCGGTTTTCATATCACATTCTTAGTTCAACATTGGCTAGGTGTCGAAGGTATGCCTAGGCGCTATTCGGATTATTTAGTTAGTGATGGCTTCGAAACACTAAATATTATTTCGACAGTTGGTTCGTTAATACTTGGCGTTTCTACATTCGTCTATTTCTGGAATGTGTATAAAACTCATCGTTACGCACCAAGAGTTACTAGTGATGACCCATGGGGTTGGGGCGCCTCACTTGAATGGGCAACTTCATGCCCACCACCACGACATAACTT
>CAJBBC010000120.1 GCA_903951185.1 uncultured Actinomycetes bacterium | reverse complement strand
TGCCCCATATCGTTTAGCCCGCTTCACCTCTTGGTGGAATCCAGAAGCCGATCCGCAAGGAACTGGTTTTCAGTTACTACACGGACTTCAAGCCATGGGTTCAGGTGGACTTTGGGGACAAGGACTAGGTGGCTCTAAAGAAAAATGGGGCACATTACCTGAAGCCCATACTGACTTTATTTATGCAGTAATCGGTGAAGAAGCTGGCCTATTAGGAACTGTAATAATTTTGATGCTCTTCGCCTGCATTGCCGCAGTCGGCTTACGGATTGCTCGACATACTGATGACCTATTTATTTCGATTGCTTCCTTTGGCATTGTGGTCTGGATAATTTGGCAGATGATGGTTAACATCGGGGGCGTTATTCAAGCTATGCCGATAACCGGCGTGCCACTGCCGCTTGTTAGTTATGGCGGATCTTCTTTGTTACCAACCCTTGCTGCGCTGGGTTTGTTAATGTCCTTTGCACTACATGAAGCTAAAAAATAGTTAATGCAATACTGAGAATAATCAGTTTAATTCAGGGGTAGTCGGCAGATGTTACATGTTGTAGTTGCTGGGGGAGGCACAGCTGGACATATTGAGCCAGCTCTTAACCTTGCTGACGAAATAATGCGCCGACATCCAGATGCCAAAGTCACTGCACTGGGAACTGCAAAAGGCTTAGAAGTCGATTTAATTCCAGCACGCGGTTACGACTTGAAATTAATCCCCGCTGCACCGTTACCAAGAAAATTAAGTTTAGATCTATTTCTTTTACCAATTCGACTCAGAATTGCGATTGCCGAAACTCGCGCGGTACTTCGCGAATTGAATGCAGATGTTTTAATCGGTTTCGGCGGCTATGTTTCGATCCCGGCATATTTGGCAGCCCGTGGGCGCATGCCAATTATTGTGCACGAAGCAAACGCAAAACCAGGTTTAGCTAATCGGGTTGGTGCACAGTTCGCCGCAGCTGTTGCTGAATCTGTTTCGGGCAGTATGCCAACGGCAATCAATACCGGAATTCCACTTCGGGCAGCAATTGCAAATCTTGATCGAGCTAAATTACGTTTTGAAGCTCGAGCACATTTTGGTATTACAAATGATAATCCAACGCTTTTAGTATTTGGTGGCTCGCAAGGTGCCCAATCAATAAATCGTGTGATCGAACAAGCTAAAGCCCAAGGCTTAGTCGAAGAAATTACGATCATTCATGCCGTAGGCAAAAAGAATGATTTTGCATTTCCTAAATCAGCGAATTACTTCCCACTTAATTACATTGACCGAATGGATCTTGCTTACGCTGCTGCTGACTTTGTGATTGCCCGATCAGGCGCCATGTCAGTTGCCGAAATATCCGCAGTTGGGTTACCAGCCTGTTTTATTCCATTGCCAATAGGGAACGGTGAGCAGCGAGTTAATGCACTTCCGGTAGTTGAGGCTGGCGGGGCAATTTTGATAGATAACGCCGATTTCGATGTAGCTGCGTTAGTTAATCAAGTTCTGCCAATCCTGAATTCACCGGCGCAGATAACTTCTTTTAGTTTGGCGAGTAAATCCTGTGGTCGACAAGATGCAAGCAGTAGATTGGCAGATGTCGTAGACCATGTCGTTGAGCAAGCTACAAAAAAGGTGAATTAATCATGTCCAAACTAGTTGGCCGAATCCACATAGTTGGTATCGGTGGGGCTGGGATGAGTGGAATCGCTCGGATTTTGATTAGTAAAGGTTTCGAAGTTTCTGGCAGTGATGCTAAAGATTCAAGACGGTTGCAGGCGCTAAAGCCACTTGGCGCACATGTATATGTTGGCCACGATGCGCAAAAAATTGAAATTGACGGTGAACTACCAGGCACGGTAATTATCTCGACTGCTATCCCACAAACAAATCCTGAAGTAGTTCGAGCTAATGAATCAGGAATTCCAGTACTCAATCGTGCAACTGCACTTGCTGAATTGCTCGAAAGCTCTCGAGTTGTCTCGGTAGCTGGTACACACGGTAAGACAACAACTACCTCAATGGCAACTGTGATTTTGCAGAATGCAGGTCTTGATCCTTCATTCGTAATTGGCTCTGAAATGAATGAGTCTGGCAGTAATGCACATCTTGGTACTGGCCAAGATTTTGTTGTGGAAGCTGATGAAAGCGATGGAACTTTCTTAGTGCTGCCAACTACTGCAGGTATCGTGACAAATGTTGAAGCCGATCACTTGAATTACTGGGGTAGTTACGAAGCTATCGAACAAGCATTCATTGATTTCATCGTCGGCACTAGTCGAAAACATGGATTTGCGGTTGTATGTGGCGATGACCCAGGTGCAAAATTAGTTGGTAATCGATCACGCGAGTTGGGTGCACGCGTTATTAACTATGGCGTTGAACCAGACAACGATGCTGTCGTTGAAATCTTACCGAGCGCCCACGTTGGCACTTTATTTAAAGTTACTTACGATGACCAAGTTTTTGGCCCAATTCAACTCAAAGTGCCAGGGGTACATAACGCACTAAATGCAACAGCAGCTTTACTCGCTACCTACGAATTGGGTTGCACTAATCAACAGGTAGTGGCTGGGCTGGAGAAATTTACTGGCACACATCGCAGGTTCGAATTTCGTGGGGAAGTATCCGGAATCCGAATTTTTGATGATTACGCCCATCACCCAACTGAAATTAATGCAGTACTTAAAGCCGCTCGAACTGTAGCTGGAACTGGCAAAGTCCTGGCTGCATTTCAAGCACATCATTATTACCGCACAGCTCTCTTTTCAAAAGAATTTGGTCAAGCTCTCGGTCTAGCTGACTATGTTGTAGTCCTTGAAGTTTTTGCGCCGGGCGAAACACCTATTCCAGGTGCCTCGGGTAGCACGATGGCAAGTAATGTTCCTTTACCGGCAAGCCAAGTAACTTTTGAACCTTCCTGGTCCAGCGTGCCTCAACATTTAGTCGATCATGCCCAACGTGGTGACTTAATTATCACTTTAGGTGCTGGTGATATTGGCATGATGTGTCCAGAGATTATCGATTTACTCGAGCAGAAGAATAGTTAGTCACGGAAACAATAATGGCCAAAACAATTAAGACAGCACAAAAGAAAAAACGAAAAAGCTCGAAACTTCCTTGGCTGTTCTGGCTAGTTGGAGTTGCCTTAGTTGCAATCTTGTGGTCGCTTTACCAATCAAAATGGTTTATTACCCAGACCGTAACTATCCAAGGGGTAAGCCGATTAACTCCTGATCAAGTTTTAGCAATAGCGGGCGCGCCAACTGGGGAACCATTGATCAGCCAAGATTTATCTGGAATAAACCAGAGATTAATTGCGATGCCTGAAGTTAAGTCAGTTTTAGTTGAACGTGGCTGGCCAACGACTTTGTTAATTACAA
This sequence comes from uncultured Actinomycetes bacterium, assembly GCA_903951185.1. Classification (GTDB taxonomy): domain Bacteria; phylum Actinomycetota; class Actinomycetes; order S36-B12; family UBA5976; genus UBA5976. The sequence goes on along the minus strand of CAJBBC010000120.1, from coordinate 421 downwards.
TCACTGAACGTATTCCAGTTGCGGTGGCTGCCACTGCTGGTGGATTTAACTTAATTGATGATGAAGGTAAAAACTCAGGAGTAGTTGGCGCTCCACCAGCCGGACTGCTGGTAATTGCTGCCCAACCCGATAGCCCGGCGATGACTTCAGCGATCTCGATTATTGCGGCAATTCCAACCGAGTGGCAAGTAACCGGGCTAGCTGCCACAACACAGGACAGTGTCATCGCAAACTTAGCTAGCGGTGCGGTTATCGTTTTTGGTTCTGGTGATTTTGCGCAAAAGAAAGTTGAAGTAGCTAGCGCACTTCTAAAACAAAATTATTTGTCGATAAATGTGAGTGCACCAGATGCACCCAGCGCTAAGTAAATAAGCGCAAAGTGACTGAGCGCAAAGTGACTGAGCGCAAAGTGACTGAGCGC
>CAJBBC010000119.1 GCA_903951185.1 uncultured Actinomycetes bacterium | reverse complement strand
GGCGCTGATGACTATGTGACAAAACCTTTTTCCACACCAGAATTAATTGCCCGGATTCGAGCAGTACTTCGGCGCGGCAGTGCGGAGCAAATCCAGTCTGATGAAGATGTGATTGAACATGGTTCGATCAAACTAGATATTTCACGACATAATGTGCAAGTTAATGGCACTGCTGTGGCAATGCCATTAAAAGAATTTGAATTACTTGCGTACTTAATGGAGAACGCTGGCCGAGTTTTAACGCGTGGTCAACTAATGGATCGAATTTGGGGATCAGATTATGTTGGTGATGGCAAAACTTTAGATGTGCACGTTAAACGGTTGCGTTCAAAAGTTGAAGTCGATCCAGCAAATCCAAAACTGCTACATACCGTTCGTGGACTTGGTTATAAGTTCGAAATTTAACTAGCTGATGGTGTTGGCGTCGGTGTAGCTAGCTCGAGTGGAATTTTCACATCTGAGTAGTAGTCAGTATTTGTAACAACCAGTAATGACATTTTGATTGACTCATTGTTCGCAAAAACTAAGGTTAAATCGATAAATTGGCTCGGTGCTAGTGATTTACCAACTGTAGTTAGCAAGATTGAAATTTCTGAGTTGTAACCAACAGATACTGCCCGATTTTTCTCAAGCACTACTTCACTAAAAGTAGGTGTGATTGCCGGGTTAATTTCAATTGACTTAAGTGCATCAGCTTCATCGGCAGTATTAATTATTGTGGCAACAAGTGACGCGTTAAGTTGAGTTTGGGCATCGACAACAATTACTGCGTTACGAATTTGAATTGAACCAACGTCGGCCGTGCGGCCATTTCCAGAGTTACCTTGCGCGCTAGTTGCGGCATCGAAACCAGCTGCACAACCACTTAACGTAAGTGCGCTGACTAGGGCTAGGGCGATCGAAATTTTTTTCATAACGAACTTGAACTCCTGAAATCTTGCTTGTTACGACCACCAGCCTAGTAGTTCGCGCAGAGCCCGTTATTGGCGGGTTTTCCAGGAATTGAAGAGGTTTGGCTCATGGTAGAATCGAGTTTCAAGGAAATCAAAGGATCATAAATGGCCTATAAAGTTGGCGAAACTGTCGTTTACCCACACCACGGCGCTGCAGACATCATTGGTAAAGAAACCAAAGTTATTAAAGGTGAAAAGCGCGAATACTTAGTTTTGAAGGTGCACCAGTCTGACTTAACTGTCCGCGTGCCATCTGACAACTTAGAACTTGTTGGTGTTCGCGATGTAACTAGCCAAGAGGGTCTTGAAAAAGTTTTCAATGTACTGCGTCAACCTTATGTTGAAGATCCAGCAAACTGGTCACGTCGTTTTAAGGCAAATACCGAAAAGCTTTCTTCTGGTGACGTAATTAAAGTTGCTGAAGTAGTTCGCGACTTATGGCGTCGTAGTCAAAAGAAACCACTTTCTACTGGCGAAAAGAGCATGCTCGCGCGTGCTCGTACTCAACTAGTTAGTGAAATAGCTTTAGCTGAGCACACAAATGAAGTTCGAGCCGAAGAAGTTCTTGACGAGGTATTGGCTTCCTAATGAATAGCGCCGCTACTGGCCGAGTGGCGGCAATTATTCCTGCCGCTGGTTCTGGGATTCGCTTAGGTGCGGATATTCCAAAAGCATTTATTGAACTTGCCGGAATTAGTTTATTAACACGTTCAGCTTTAGCCATGAGTGTTGTTGCCGATGTAATTGTGGTGGCTGCGCCAACTAATGAACTTAAACAAGCAAGTGATCTTTTAGCTGATGTAGATGCTGAAGTTCATGTTGTTGCTGGCGGCGAACAACGACAAGATTCAATTGCAAATGCATTAAAAGTTTTACCTGAGGATGTATCAATTGTGTTAGTACACGATGCAGCCAGGCCACTTATTCCAGTTGAAGTATCGCAGCGTGTAGTCAGTCAGCTTCGTGCGGGCGCCCAAGCAGTAATCCCAGTTTTAGAAATTGCAGACACGATTAAGAAAGTGGATTCTGCAAATAAAGTTATTTCTACCGTTGATCGAAATGAATTACGGCGAGTGCAAACACCACAAGGTTTTACTAGAGCAGCAATTGACCAGGCTTATGCGAATCCAGAAATAGTTGCAACCGATGATGCTGGATTAATGGAAGTATTAGGTATTGAAGTAGTAACTGTTATTGGTGATGAACGCGCTATGAAAATTACTACGGCACATGATTTACAAATTGCAACTGCATTAATTGGAGTAACTAATGACTAACTTGCGAATTGGTAATGGCGTAGATGTTCATCCATTAGTTGCTGGACGACCAATGAAAGTAGCTTGTTTAGATTGGCCGAATGAAGCAAAAGGTCCAGACGGTCATTCCGATGGCGATGTGGCTGCCCATGCAGTTTGTGATGCGCTGTTAGCTGCGGCCGGACTTGGTGATTTAGGCGCGGTATTTGGAACAAGTGAGCCAAAGTGGGCTGGTAGTAGCGGCAGCACTTTATTAACTGAAGTTAACCGGTTAATCAATGAAGCTGGTTTCGAGATAGTTAATGTATCGGTGCAGGTAATCGGCAATAGTCCGAAAATAGGTATTCGCCGACATGAAGCGCAAGAAGCAATGTCCAGTGCATTAAGTGGCGCCACAGTTTCGGTATCTGGCACAACTACTGATGGTCTTGGTCTAACTGGACGCGGTGAAGGCATTGCCGCCATTGCTATTGCATTACTGTCAATCCGCTAAAAGTTAGTAGCCTTATTCCGTGCGCCTTTATGACACTGCCGCTAAGTCGGTTCGCGAATTTACGCCATTGGTCCCAGGACAGGTATCAATGTACGTTTGTGGCGCCACTGTGCAAGCCGCACCACATGTTGGCCATATACGTTCAGGTGTTGCATTTGATGTTTTAGCTAGGTGGCTTCGCGCAACTGGCTATGAAGTTACGTTAGTTCGAAATGTCACAGATATTGATGACAAGATTTTGGCTAAAGGTGTCACTGAAGGTCGACCATGGTGGGCCGTTGCCGCACATTACGAACGCGAATTCCAAAATGCTTATGCAATTTTAGGTTGCACCCCGCCAACTGTTGAGCCAAGAGCTACCGGCCACATTACTCAAATGATCGAGTTAATGGAACAGTTAATCGCAGCTGGTCATGCTTATGCAGTTGATGGCGATGTTTATTTCGATATACGTTCTTATAAAGATTACGGAAAACTTTCTGGACAGAAAATTGATGATCTGTTGCCAGCTGGCGACTCCGAGGGAGAATCTCGCAAAAAAGATACGCGCGACTTTGCACTTTGGAAATCTGCAAAACCTGGTGAACCGGCTTGGCCAACACCATGGGGACAGGGTCGCCCAGGATGGCATATTGAATGTTCAGCTATGGCACATGCTTATTTAGGAAATAGTTTTGACATTCATGGCGGCGGTTTAGATTTAGTTTTCCCACATCATGAAAATGAAGTGGCGCAGTCAAAAGCGGCTGGACAAGATTTTGCGAATTTCTGGTTACATAATGCCTGGGTAACAACTGCCGGTGAAAAAATGTCTAAGTCACTTGGTAACTCATTACTTGTTACTGAAGTTGCAAAGCGCGCTCGACCAATTGAAGTTCGTTGGTATTTAGCAAGCGCGCATTACCGCAGTAACTTGGAATTTTCAGATAGCGCACTTGGGGAATCGGCCACCGCGTTTCAGCGTATTGAGGGTTTTGTTAAGCGAGCAAGTGCAATTGTTGGTGAAGTCGATTTAGCCAAAACTAAAATTAATTCAGATTTTGCAGCTGCTATGGATGAAGATTTAAATGTGCCGGCTGCATTAGCGGTCTTACATGAAGTAGTTGGCAATGGGAATACTCTGTTAGCTGCAAATACTTCCGTAAAGGAAGTAAGTGAAGTACTAGCTTCAGTTCGAAAAATGTTAGACATTCTTGGTGTTGATCCACTAGCCGATACTTGGGCTAATGTCGGTGAAGATTCACAGCAACTAACTGAAGTACTAGATCATTTTGTTAAACAACAAATACAAAAGCGAAGTGACGCCAAAGCAAATAAAGATTTTGCAACTGCTGACCGTATTCGTGATGAACTACGTGCCGCTGGTATCGCACTTGAAGATACTGCCGATGGTGCACGCTGGACTCTGGAGCAGTAATGGCTGGCAACTCAAAACGTAAAGGTGCTATCCGCACTGAGAAAAAAGGCGCACTTGTTGGATCAGGCGGCCGCGGTAAACAAAAACTTGAAGGCCGTGGTCCAACGCCTAAAGCAACTGAACGTCCAAAACACCCAGCTGCTAAACGCAAGCGTGCTGCCGATAAAGCAGCTGCAAAACCAAGTGGCCGCGGCGGAACACGAAGTACCTCTCGAACACCAAGTTCAAAAGCAAGTCGTCCACGTGACCGTGATGGCATTGAATGGGTAGCTGGTAAAAACAGTTGCTTAGAAGCATTGCGCGCTGAGATTCCAGCTAACGCACTTTATGTTCAGCAATACATCACAGCTGATGATCGAATTAAAGAAATTATTGAGTTAGCGAATGAACGCGGACTTGCTTTACTTGAATCTCCACGCGGTGAATTAGATCGAATGACCGATGGTGCCTTGCATCAAGGTGTTGCCCTGCGTATCCCGCCTTACCAATACACCGAACCAAAAGATTTATTAGAAGACTCATTTAAAGGTCAATATGCACCTTTTATTGTTGCCCTGGATGGCGTTACTGATCCACGTAACTTAGGCGCAGTTATTCGATCTTCAGCTGCATTCGGTGCTGATGGCGTACTTGTGCCTGAACGTCGAGCTGCTGGAATGACGGCGTCTGCTTGGAAAACTTCAGCCGGCGCAGCAACTCGAGTTCCTGTTTCACGAGCAATAAATTTAACTCGTGAACTTGTGACATTTAAAAAAGCCGGCTGCACGGTATTTGGATTAGACGCTGATGGTGATGTGGATTTACACGACTTAGATCCAGCATTAGTAAGTGGGCCAATTGTGTTAGTAGTCGGCGGCGAAGCAACTGGAATGTCTCGGTTAGTCCGCGATACTTGCGACCAAGTTATTTCAATCCCGATGTTTCATGAAACCGAATCGCTTAATGCTGGCGTTGCTGCCGGCGTGGCAATGTACGAAATAGCTCGGATGCGAGCTGAAGACTGAGATTACGAGCCGTAGACCGCGAAGCGGATCGAGGCAAGAAATCGAAGGATTGAAGCGCAGATAAAACCTGAAACGTTAAACGCAATTTGAACTCAGCCTGAGTTCTTCCTAGACTGTTCTTCGGCTCGAAAGATGAAAATCAATTTAGCCAGGCCTCCTTAGCTCAGTGGTAGAGCACTCGCCTTGTAAGCGAGCGGTCGTCCGTTCAATCCGGACAGGGGGCTCACAGAAACTTACTTATTCATCGCGCCGAAGCGCGATATTAATTAACGTCTAATTCACCAAGTAAGTCAACGCGGTTTTGGTGACGGCCACCTTCAAATTCAGTACTTAAGAAAACTGCTAGCGCATTAATTGCAGTTTGGGAATCAGTAACACGTTCACCAAAGCAGGCCACATTCGCATCATTATGTGCTCGAGACATTTGCGCATCTTGGTCATCACGAATTACCCCAGCACGAATACCGGCAACTTTATTCGCCGCCATACAAATACCTTGGCCACTGCCACAAACAACAACGCCATAGTCGGCGTTACCGTTTGCAACTAACTGTGCAGCTGCTGCGCCGAAAACTGGATAGTCAGCGCGCTCAGCTGAGAAAGTACCAACATCTTCAACTTCATGGCCTTGTTCAACTAGCCAATCGCGAAGGGTGTTTTTTAAATGAAAGCCAGCATGATCTGAACCAATTGCGATCTGCATTACCGGCCTATCTTTTGAAGTTAATTAATCGTACTTAATTAGTCTTTAGAAATTTAGGCTTTAGCAGTCCTTGAACTAAAGAAATTCCGAGTAGAGCAAGCGCGGCACCTATCGGTTCGTACCAGTGCAATTTTTCTTTGAGTAATAGAACTCCAGCAAAAGTTGCCACAATTGGCATTGAATAACTGACTGTTGAAGCTGCAACTGCACCTGCGCGCGCAATTAGTTCAAAGTTAAGTGCCAATGCAATGCCAGTGCCCATCACACCTAAAATCACAATTGAGATCAACCCATTCACTGGATAACTTGTCGGTGGACTGGTTGCAAAAATGGCAATTATGGCCACTGGAATTAACCCAAAAAATAATTGTGTTGTCACAGCTGAAATCGGATCAAGGTTCAGTGGCGACAGATTTTTGCGTGTATAAATCGAAGAAATGGCGTAACAAAAAGTTGCCATAGTTAATGCTAAATATGCGAACCAAGTGCCCCGAAAATTTTCATCCCAAATACCCAAGAGAATTAGCACGCCAATAAAACCAATAAATAATCCAACCTGACGTGACCTGTTTAATTTTTCTTCAGGCAAAAGAAGTATCGCCAGCATCGCCGTGAATAGCGCCATCATTGAATTCACTAAACCTGAGGCAATCGATGAAAGGTAGTGACTACCCCAAGCAAAAAGAGTAAATGGAATTGCTTGACCAATTATTCCTAAAAATGCCAAATGTTTGGCGGCATTAAAATCGGTTACAAATTTTCGATGTGAAAAAGTTACAACTAGAGCTAAGGCAATCAGACCTAGGCTAATTCGGATAAAACTCTGCTGAAATGGATCTAAAAATTCGCTAGCAACTTTGATAAATACGAAAGCGAAACCGAAAGTAATTGAAAGGGCCAGCCAGATGGGGAACCATCTTTTTACCTGAGTTTCAGACACAAACTCAATCATGTCGTATCAATTAATTGGGATATCTTGCGCCCCATATGTCACACCTCTCCCATATGTTTCAATTGGTAGAGACGGATGAGGATGGGTAATGGAAAACGCCGATTTTCCTGCTGACAATGACACCCCGAACGAGGGGGTTACAGCGGGTATTAGTGACTCACCCTTTAGCATTGATGATGTGAGTGATGCCCTACGCGCTATGTCTGCAGACAATTCAGGTGTTCTACCTGAACGCGATCAGCACATCCTCGAATTTGAACGTCAATGGTGGAAATTTGCTGGTGCTAAAGAGCAGGCCATCCGCGAACAATTCGACATGTCAGCCACTCGTTACTACCAGGTTTTAAATGCGCTAATTGATCAACCTGAAGCTTTAGCTTTTGATCCGATGTTAGTTAAGCGTTTGCAACGGATGCGGGCTGCTCGTCAGCGTGCTCGTTCTGCGCGTCGTCTAGGTATCGAACTAAATAAGTAACTCTGGCTCATGTCTGGTAGCCAAATGAAACAACGCGTTCTAACTCCGCTAATTGCTATTGCCGCTACTGTCTTAGCCCTTGGCCTACTTGGCCAACAGTTACTCAAACTAAGTGGAGCCACTGACTCGATGGGTGTTACTTCGCCTTCAGCGCCAGCCGAAACTGAAGCGCAGCCTTCTCAAAGTGCCAGTGCATTACCGGTTGAAACAGTTGCGCCACCTGCACGTTTTCCAGTTTCAGTATTTAACGCTTCAACAAAAGTTGGCTACGCAAAACAAATTGGCGACAGTATTAAAACTGAAAGTTGGGTAGTTCAAGAAGTTGGTAACTGGGAAGGCGCCGCAGTAAGCAAAAATACGGTTTTCTATCCAGCGGGCCAAGAAGCTGCGGCCAATGAGTTAGCCGCTTCTTCGTTTGTGAACGGCGTGATTGCTCCCGCTGATGCTGCCTTTAATCAAAGTGTTTTAACACTTGTGTTATCTAATTAACAATTGAACTATCAAAAACTGATTTATTAAGAAAGAACTACAAGTAACAAAAGTAAATGCAGGTGCAAAATGAGCGTCACTGTCCGAATCCCAACATTACTTCGCGCCTATGTGCAGGATCAAT
>CAJBBC010000118.1 GCA_903951185.1 uncultured Actinomycetes bacterium | reverse complement strand
CAACATTAAAGAACTAAAAGTAAGTGAGAAATTTCGTGAAATTCCAGGTCGATCGTGACGCTATGGCTGATGCCGTTAACTGGGCTTCACGGACCCTTCCAAATAAATCAACCCAACCGCTTTTAACTGGACTACACCTAGTAGCCGAAAAATCTAGCCTGGTTCTTTCCGGAAGTGATGCGGATGTAAGTGGTCAAGCAAGCGTTAACGCCGACGTAGAACAACCAGGCACTGTTTTGGTACCAGGCCGACTGTTGGCAGACATCACAAAATCGCTACCATCGACAAAAATAGAATTCGCCCTATCTGGCAACCAAGTCAATATAACTTGTGGCCGTTCCTCATTCACCATTCCAACAATGCCAGTTGGTGAATATCCACCACTACCAAACATGCCTGAATTTAGCGGAAGTATTTCAGGCAACGAGTTTGCTGCTGCTATTTCCCAAGTAGCAACCGCAGCTTCTCGCGATGAAACACTTCCAGCATTTACTGGAATAAAAATTGATGTAGAAGGATCTGTAATTACTTTGGCGGCAACCGACCGTTACCGATTAGCAGTTCGCGAAATTAACTGGAATCCAGTTTCAACATCAATTGCAACTCACACATTAATTCCGGCACGCTTCTTACATGAAGCAACAAAATCTTTAGCAACTAGCGAAGCAATTTCAATAGCTTTCACCGCTAACAACGAAGGCCTTTTTGGAATTGAAGGTAGCGGCCGCAAAACTACCAGTCGCGTACTCGCCGCAGATTTTCCACCGTACCGAACTTTATTACCAAGCGAGTCAACAAGTGTTGCTCAAGTTAAAACAAGCGATCTAATTGATTCAGTAAAACGCGTTGCGTTAGTGCTAGATCGAGAAGCCCCAATCAAAATTACTTTTAAACAAAACGAAGCCGTAATTTTTGGTGGCGGTGGAAGTGGCGAACTTGCCGCAGCGCAAGAAACTATCGAAGCAACAAATAATGGTGAAGAAATTTCAATTGCATTCAATCACCAATTTTTATTAGATGGTCTACACGCAATAGATGCAGCTGTGGCAGTAATTGCTATGACTACCTCAATTAGACCGGCGGTAATTACTGGAACTAATGAAATTGGCGCTGAATCCGACGACAGTTTCAAATATTTATTAATGCCAATTCGCCAACAGTAAAATGCGAATTAACGCACTCACATTAAATAATTTTAGAAATCACAAAAACCTAAGTTTAAATTTTGTTGGACCTACTACAACTATTGTTGGGCGCAATGGGCGCGGCAAAACAAATATTGTTGAAGCGGTTAACTACTTTGCAACCTTAAGCAGTCACCGTGTGGCTAGTGATCAACCATTAATCCAAACTGATGAAATAAGCGCTCAAATAACAGGGGTTTTCGAGAAGCACGGCAGATTAGCCACCGCTGAAATAACTATTAACCAAAATGGCCCAAATAAAGTTTTGTTAAATAAAAGCGCACTACCTAAACCACGCGACTTACTTGGTCTAGTAAACGCAGTTGTTTTTGCCCCAGAAGACTTAGCGCTTGTAAAAGGGGAGCCCACTGACCGCCGTAAATTTCTAGATGACTTTAGTGTTTTATTGTCGCCTAAATTTTCCAACAAAAGATCTGAATATGATCGAGCTTTAAAACAACGCAACTCATTATTAAAGTCAGCTGGCCGAAAAGAATTATCTACAACAGCCAAGGCAACATTAGCTGTCTGGGATGAACAACTAATTACACTCGGCACTCAAATAGTTGAACAAAGAATAAACTCCCTAAAACTACTTACTCCATTTATTTCACAACACGGTGCGACACTAAGTGACTCACATGAACCGCTAATTATTAATTATTCAGCTAAGTGGTTAACAGATTTAGAAAATAATATTGGCGAACAGCTTTCTGACGCACTTGAACAAAAACATAAAGAAGAAATTGATCGCGGGATGACTTTAGTTGGTCCACACCGCGACGAACTTGAAATTAATTTAAGTGGGATGCCGGCCAAAGGCTATGCTTCACACGGCCAATCCTGGAGTATCTCACTTGCGATGCGCATCGCTACGTTTAACGTGTTGCGTGAACACGATGACGACCCAATATTAATTTTGGACGATGTGTTTGCAGAGTTAGATCAACGCCGCCGCACAAGATTACTTAACGCGCTAACAAACGTTGAACAAACATTAATAACCGCAGCCGTGGTTGAGGACTTACCAGATGGCCTAGTTGGCGAACAAATTGTGTTAGCGGATAATTAACTGTGGCTACTAATGAACAACAAGAATTTTTAAGGTCTCTGTTATCTAGAGCCCGGGCTCGAACCGGTCTAAAAATATTTAAACCAACAACACCAAGAACCTATGTTGATGAACAACGAAGTGGTTCCGGACCCGATGAGCGAGACCCAGCAAAACTTGCCGGCTTAATCGACAAAATGATTATTAATAAAGGCTGGGATTTACAGTTAGCGACCGGAAAATTACGGGCACAGTGGAAACCAATAGTGGGCGACGACATCGCTGAGCACGTCCAAATTGAAGAATTCAACCTAGATGCCAGTGGGCAGTCGGGAATTTTGGTTTTACGTGCCGATTCCACTGCTTGGGCAACCCAAATGAAACTACTTTTACCAAATTTAGAAAAACGTCTTGAAGAACAGATCGGAATTGGCCGATTAAGTGAAATAAAAATCCTCGGACCAGCTGCGCCATCATGGAAACATGGGCTCAGAAGCGTCCCGGGAAGAGGGCCAAGAGACACCTACGGGTAGGCCTAAATCCCGATATCTGACTGTCTAAAACAGCCCAAAAAGGGTAGAATAAGAGCACATACAAAACCACAAAAAAGCCTTATTTTTGTGCCTATTTAGGCCAAAAAAAGACTCAAATGGAAGGCCCTGTCAGTGTCTTATGACGCAAGTGCAATCCAGGTCCTAGAGGGCCTAGATGCAGTCCGTAAACGCCCTGGCATGTACATCGGATCAACTGGTGAACGCGGTTTACACCACATGGTTTACGAAGTGGTCGATAACTCTGTCGACGAAGCTTTAGCTGGTCACTGTACTGAAATTGATGTCACTTTATTAGCAGACGGCGCCGTTCGTGTAATAGATAACGGCCGCGGTATTCCGGTTGGCATTGTTCCATCCGAAGGTAAACCAGCAGTGGAAGTTGTCTTAACTGTTTTACACGCCGGTGGAAAATTTGGTGGCGGCGGTTACGCAGTATCCGGTGGTTTACACGGTGTTGGTGTCTCTGTTGTTAACGCACTTTCAAAAAAAGTTGCAGTAGAAGTTCGAACTGAAGGTTCAATACATACCCAGTCGTACAAATATGGTGTGCCAACTGCACCACTTAAAAAAGGTGGCAAATCAGAAACAACCGGCACCTCAGTAACTTTCTGGGCAGACGGCGATATTTTTGAAACAACTGTTTACGATTTTGAAACACTTTCACGACGTTTCCAGGAAATGGCATTTCTTAATCGCGGTTTAACTATTCGACTAACTGATGAACGTCCGGGTGTAATAGCTGTAATTGATGATGTTGATGCCGATGCCAAAGCGGAGACACCAAAGTCAGTAACTTACAAATACGATGGCGGTATCGCGGATTTTGTTTCGCACATTAACGCTCGTAAGCAACCAATTCACTCCTCAGTTATTTCCTTTTCTTCTGAAGATGAAAAACGCGGGTTGAGCCTTGAAGTTTCAATGCAGTGGAATAGCACTTATACCGAGTCGGTCTATACCTTCGCCAACACAATTAACACAATTGAAGGTGGAACCCATGAAGAAGGTTTTCGAACTGCCCTTACTTCACTAGTAAATAAGTACGCACGTGAGTGGAGCATCCTGAAAGAAAAAGATGCCAACTTAAGTGGTGACGATGTGCGCGAAGGTTTAGCCGCGATTGTCTCCATCAAATTACGTGAACCTCAATTCGAAGGCCAAACAAAAACAAAACTTGGTAACACTGAAGCAAAAACTTTCGTACAAAAAGTAGTTAACGAACAACTCGCTGAATGGTTTTCTAAAAATCCAAGTGAAGGTAAAGACATCGCACGCAAGTCTGTGCAAGCAGCAACCGCTAGGTTAGCTGCGCGTAAAGCTCGCGACCTAGCTAGAAACCGAAAAGGTTTATTAGGTTCAAGTGGCTTACCTGGAAAATTAAAAGATTGTTCCAGTAGTGAACCAAGTGAGTGTGAAGTATTTATTGTTGAAGGTGACTCAGCCGGTGGTTCAGCCGGACAAGGTCGCGATCCACGCACTCAAGCAATTTTGCCTATCCGCGGAAAAATACTTAATGTTGAAAAAACTCGACTTGATCGTGTTTTACAAAACACTGAAGTGCAAGCAATTATTTCCGCGTTTGGTACTGGCATCCAAGATGAATTCGATATCAACAAACTTAGATATCACAAACTTGTTTTAATGGCGGATGCTGACGTCGATGGACAACACATTCGCACACTGCTACTTACATTTTTATTCCGCTACATGAAACCGTTAGTTGATGGTGGGTTTGTTTACTTAGCGCAACCACCGCTTTATAAAATTAAGTGGTCTCGTGAAGCTCCGGCATACGCATATAGCGATCGCGAGCGCGACGCTGTAGTTGAAGCTGGTCTGGCAGCTGGCAAGAAATTACGCCAAGAAGATGTTCAACGCTATAAAGGTTTGGGCGAAATGAACGCTGAAGAACTTTGGGAAACCACTATGGATCCAGCTACTCGCGTGCTACTACAAATAACTGTTGATGACGCAGCTCAAGCTGATGCACTATTTTCCACATTAATGGGCGAAGACGTAGAAAGCCGCCGCTCATTTATTCAGCGAAATGCTCATGACGTGAGGTTCTTGGATATCTAATGACTGAAATTAATGACAAGACTAACGACCAGATTGAAATTGTTGATCTCAATGTAGAGATGCAACGTTCGTACATTAACTACGCAATGAGCGTTATTGTTTCGCGCGCATTACCTGATGTTCGAGATGGTTTAAAACCTGTCCATCGAAGAGTTATTTACGCGATGTACGACGGCGGCTACCGCCCGGATAAATCGTTTAATAAGAGTGCCCGTGTCGTTGGTGAAGTAATGGGTCAGTATCACCCACATGGTGATTCGGCGATTTATGACACATTAGTTCGACTAACCCAGAGTTGGACTTTGCGCTATCCACTAGTTCAAGGCCAAGGAAACTTTGGTTCACCGGGTAATGACTCAGCTGCGGCATCACGATATACCGAATGTCGATTAGCGTCACTGGCAATGGAAATGGTTCGAGACATTGACCAAGAAACAGTCAACTTCACACCAAATTATGATGGTAAAAATTTAGAACCGACAGTTCTGCCAAGCAGGTTTCCAAATCTTTTAGTTAACGGATCATCCGGTATTGCCGTTGGCATGGCCACAAACATTCCACCGCATAACTTAAAAGAAGTTGCGGCCGGTATTCAATGGTCACTTGAAAATCCAGATGCAACTCGCGAAGAATTACTTGAAGCTTTAACCCAGCGAATAACTGGTCCAGATTTTCCAACTGGTGGATTAATTGTTGGCCGTAGCGGAATCAAAGATGCTTATCGCACTGGCCGCGGCTCAATCACAATGCGCGCAGTAACTGAGATAAGTGAAGATAAACGCGGCCGCTCAATAATTGTTATTACTCAATTGCCGTATCAAGTTAACCCAGACAACTTATTAGAACGAATTGCTGAACTTGTTGATACCGGCAAAATAAACGGAATCGCTGACTTAATTGACGAATCAAGTTCACGTACTGGAATGCGAATCGTGGTTGTCTTAAAACGCGATGCAGTTCCAAAAGTGGTACTCAATAATTTATTTAAGTACACCCAACTACAAGATAACTTCGGCTGTAACATGCTGGCGCTTGTTGATGGCGTACCGAGAACTCTTGCCCTTGATGCATTTGTAACACATTGGATCGATCACCAGATTGAAGTGATTCAACGACGCACTGCATATCGATTACGGATTGCTGAAGAGCGCGTACATATTTTGATTGGTCTACTCAAAGCCATCGATCGGATTGATGAAGTAATTGCTCTTATCCGAGGTTCTGAATCAGCAAATGTTGCGCAACTTGGGTTAATGAAACTTCTTAAGATAGATGAAATTCAAGCGCAAGCAATTTTGGATATGCAACTACGAAAGCTTGCTGCGTTAGAACGCAATGAGCTACAAACACAGCACGATAAGTTAATGGCCGAAATTGCTGACTACAAAGACATCCTTGGAAATGTAAAACGCCAGTACTCAATTGTCAGCGAAGAGTTAGCTGAAGTTGTCGCGAAGTTTGGTGACGATCGTCGATCAACTATTGTTGCCGCTGAAGATGATGTTAGCCACGAAGATTTAATTGCTGATGAACCAATCGTTGTAACACTCACTCAAAACGGCTATGTGAAAAGAACTAAAGCTGGTTTATATCGAGCTCAAAAGCGAGGCGGCCGCGGTGTTAAAGGTGCAGCTCTAAAACAAGATGACGTAGTAACACATCTTTTTGTTACCTCAACACATCATTGGATTTTGTTCTTTACAAATAAAGGTCGAGTTTTCCGAGTTAAGTCCTACGAACTAGTTGAAGCAGGGCGAGATGCACGTGGTCAGCATGTGGCGAATTTACTTCAACTTGGCCAAGAAGAATTTGTTGCCCAAGTCTTAGATTTACGTGATTACGAGCAAGCTCCATATTTAGTGTTGGCAACTAAAAATGGCGTGGTTAAGAAAACACGATTAACTGAATATGACTCAAATCGGTCAACCGGTTTAATTGCAATTAATTTAAAAGATGATGACGCTGTAGTTTCAGCCCAGTTAATAACTGACGACGATGACTTACTGTTAGTTTCAAAGTTTGGTAATTCAGTTCGATTTAATGCAAGCGATGACACATTACGTCCGATGGGCCGCAGTGCTACTGGTGTGATCGGTATTCGTTTTAAGAATCCAGATGATTACCTACTCACTATGGAAGTTGCTAAAACAGATGCATTTGTAGTGACCATAACTGATGGCGGGTTTGCAAAACGTACTGCCCTTTCCGAGTGGAATGCAAAAGGCCGAGGTACCCAAGGTGTTCGTGCGATGCGCTTAGTTGAAAAACGTGGTGGCCTAGCTGGCGCATTAGTTTGTGAAGCCGAAGATGAAATTTTTGCAATTGCAAGTAGTGGTGTTGTTATTCGAACCAGAGTGGATGAGATTCGCGCAGCTGGTCGAGACACTATGGGCGTTTCATTTATGAAAGTTGGCGACGACGAAGAAGTTGTTGCAGTTGCTAGGTCCTCAGCGGCGGCATTAGCCAAACTTGAGAGTTTAAAAATAGCCGAGCCTGTTGTGGCAGCGAAAACAACTTCAGGTGAAACTACGCAAGACGATCCTGCCGAATAAGGACTATTTTGGTGGATTTCGCCAATTACGGTAATCTCGGAAGTCGTTGTTAAGGATAAAAACTTAATAATTAAGACCGTTTATACGGGCCTATAGCTCAGCTTGGTTAGAGCGCTTCCCTGATAAGGAAGAGGTCGATGGTTCAAGTCCATCTAGGCCCACGCAACAAGAAGGAGGTAAGAACATGAAGAAGCTGCTTTCGCTAGCACTCCTAGCCTTAACCGGTTATGTGGTCTACCAACAACTTGAAGCAAGTAAAGCTGAACAGGAATTGTGGACTCAGGCCACAAGTTAGTATCTTGGTCTAACGAAGTTTTCACTTAGGTGAAATTTCGGGGAATTAGCTCAATTGGTAGAGCACTGCCTTTGCAAGGCAGGGGTTAGGGGTTCGAGTCCCCTATTCTCCACTCATCGATTCGATTGAAAATCAAATCGCTTCGTAGTGAATTTTAAAACAAAAAATTTTAAATGGATCACAAAGGAGCACGGGGCAGAGAAATCTGTCCCTTTTTAATTTTACGAGTTATTTCTAAAAGGAAAACAATGCTTAACGAGTTAACCCCGCAAGCTCGCCGGTTCCTGGTTGGCTCGCTACTTAACTCACTTGGTGGCGGATTAACGATTACCGTAATTGTGGTTTATCTACATCGGATTGCTGGCCTTTCATTAACCACTGCATCGTTAGTACTTTCCTGGATGGCAATTGTTGGTTTAGCTGTTGGTCCAATATTTGGAACATTAGTAGATCGATACGGTCCGCGGATTGTGATGTTATTTGCCATTTTGGTCGAAGCCGCTGCAGTCGCATCTTGGTCATTAGTTAGAAGTGCAAGTGCGGCTTATCTAGTTGGATTTTTTGTGACAGTTGGTGCTGCTGGAATCTGGGCACCACAAACCACAATGATGGCCCGCATGGTTCCAGAAGATTTCCGTCAAAAACTATTTGGCTTGCACTTCATGATGCTCAACCTCGGACTAGGTATTGGCGGGTTAATTAGTTCCTTAATCGTTGACATTAATGTGCCAGAAAGCTTTACTCGATTATTCATCCTTGATGCATTTTCTTACTTAACTTTCTTCGTAATTGTTTTTACTTTGCGTCAAGCAGGTGGACCGATTATCCGAGATGAAAATACAACCGACGATGGTTTCAGAGAAATTTTGCGCGATAAACCATTTTTGAAAATACAAGGTGTTAAAGTTTTATTACTCTCTTGCGGGTACGCAGCACTTGATGCAGGTCTTCCTCCACTACTAACTGAATACGGTGGACTGAATCTAAATAAACTAGGACCAATTTGGGCAGTCAACACCGGCGTGATTGTAATTGGTCAAATATTTGTGATTAACAAACTTCAAGGCAGAAGCCGAACAAAATCGATTGCCGTAATTGGAATGATCTGGGCATTGAGCTGGGTAATTATTGGTTTCGGCGTAAGTATCGAAAAAGCTTTCCTTGGCGCATTAGTTGGCGCTGGCGTATTTGCCATCGGGGAAATGGTTTGGTCAACTATTGGCTCATCGATCACCAATGACATGGCACCTGAGCATTTGCGCGGACGCTACAACTCAACGGACTCTTTGGTCTGGGTCACCGCTGCCGCAATTGGACCAGCTATCTCTGGAGTAATGCTGCAATTCAAGTTAACTTATGAATGGATTGCGCTTTTAGTTATAGGTCAGTTAACTGGGGGACTGTTGGGACTCAGGATGCGTAAACATTTAACTGATAAACAAGATGGAATATTAGTTTCTAAATAATTTTCACCCACAGTGTTAACCCAGTATTTTGCCTGATAATTAAACCTTTTTAAGTATTTGGCTTTGCTTAACCCACAAGATATCCCCAGATAGAAACGCACTAACCACAGGCTTTTCCCCACTTTGTCCACATACTTATCCACAGGTCTCATTGAGTATGTCAGCACCGACCCATAAAGTCAGACCTAGTTATAACAATTCAATTCCTACCGGTAGCACAGATGGGCAGTCCAAAATGAGCGTTGCGGAAATTCCCCGCAATTATGAAAGTAATGGCACGCCGGTACCACCACAAGATTTAGTTGCTGAACAATCTGTACTCGGTGCAATGCTGCTAAGTAAAGATGCAATTGCAGATGTTGTTGAATCATTACGCGAAATAGATTTTTATAAGCCAGCCCATGCAACCATCTATGGCGCAATCTTAGATATTTATGGCCGCGGTGAACCAGCTGATGCAATCACGATTGCAAACTACTTATCAAAAACTGGAGTCCTTGCAAACGTTGGTGGCGCAGCTTACTTACACACACTTGTAGCGAGTGTTCCAACAGCAGCTAACGCTGCTTACTATTCACGAATCGTAACTGAACGTGCGATCCTTCGACGTTTAGTTGAAGCTGGCACTCGTATTGCTCAAATGGGTTACGCCGGCGATGCTGAAGTAGATTCGCTTGTTGATAAAGCGCAGGCTGAAGTTTATGAAGTTACTGCCAGGCGTACGTCAGAAGACTATGCACCAATTTCAGAAATTATTAATTCGACTCTTGAAGAAATTTCTGCAATCGAAGGTAACGGCGGAGTTATGTCCGGTGTGCCCACTGGTTTTGCTGGACTTGATGAAGTTACCCACGGTTTACATGGCGGCCAATTAATTATCGTCGCAGCACGTCCAGCAATCGGTAAATCAACTTTAGGTTTGGATTTAGCCCGAAGTGCAAGTATTAAACACGGTCACACCTCAGCAATTTTCTCACTTGAAATGAGCCGTAACGAAATCGTGATGCGTTTACTTTCTGCTGAAGCACAAGTTTCACTTGGCAATATGCGCGCCGGAACTTTAAGTGAAGCTGAATGGTCAAGACTTGCGACAAAAGTTGGGCAAGTTAATACCGCACCTTTATTTATCGATGACTCACCAAATATGACCATGATGGAAATCCGAGCCAAAGCTCGTCGACTGAAACAACGTTTTGATTTAAAACTTATAGTTCTGGACTACATGCAATTAATGTCGAGCGGACGAAAAGTTGAAAGTCGCCAAGTTGAAGTTAGTGAATTTTCAAGATCACTAAAACTGCTAGCGAAAGAACTAGATATTCCAGTTGTTGCAATCAGCCAGTTAAACCGTGGTCCGGAACAACGTCAAGATAAACGACCAATGCTTTCCGATTTACGTGAATCCGGATCGCTTGAGCAGGACGCGGATATGGTTATTTTGTTACACCGCGAAGATGTTTATGATCGCGAATCACCACGAGCCGGTGAAGCCGACTTTATTTTGGCTAAACACCGTAACGGCCCAACTGCAACAGTTGTAACTGCATTCCAAGGTCACTACAGCCGCTTTGTTGATATGGCTAATTCTTAAATTAATTAGTCACGTGGAAGAATAGAAATATCCACAAAGGAGTACTTACTGTGCCGGCCGTTGATCGACTCAAGCTTAAACAATTATTAGAACGTGAACGTGCTAGTTATATTGAGCGCAATCCAAAATCAAAAGCTTTATATAAAGAAGCAACAAATTTATTTGGTGGCGTACCAATGACTTGGATGAATAAATGGTCCGGCGGGTTTCCTCTTTATTTGAAAACAGCGCACGGAAATACAATTACAACAGTCGATGACCATACTTATATCGATTTCGCACTCGGTGATACTGGCGCAATGGCCGGACATTCACCGGAAGCCAGCACTACAGCAATTGTGAAACGTATGACAACAGACGGTGGGATCACAACTATGTTGCCTACCGATGACGCGCAATGGGTCGGCGAAGAATTAACTAGGCGTTTTGGAATGCCACTTTGGTCATTTACCTTGACTGCAACAGACGCAAACCGCTGGGCTATTCGGCTGGCGAGATTGGCCACACAAAAAAGCAAGATTTTAGTTTTCGCTTATTGCTACCACGGCTCAGTTGATGAAGCGTTTGCTGTACCTGGTAACGACGGCCAAGCTATTGCCCGACCAGGTAATGTCGCCCCGCCAGTAACTCTGGATCAAACTACTCGGGTAGTTGAATTTAATGACTTAGTTGCTGTTGAACGAGAACTTAAAAATGGCGATGTAGCTGCAATTTTGACTGAACCAGCGCTTACAAATATCGGAATCGTTTTGCCTGAGCCAGGCTTTCTTACCGGCCTTCGAGAACTCGCTACTAAATATGGCGCATTACTAATTATTGATGAAACACATACATTTTCAGCTGGCCCAGGTGGAATGACAAAACGTGACAACTTAAAGCCAGACATATTTATTATTGGTAAGTCAATCGGTGCCGGCATACCTTCAGGTGCTTATGGAATCACCCACGAAGTTGCGGACGCAATAGCTAAACATCCAGAAGCCGACATTATTGATGTTGGTGGAGTTGGCGGAACACTTGCGGGTAATTCATTATCGATGGCTGCGATGCGCGCAACATTAGGTGAAGTGCTCACTGATGATGCTTTTGCACAAATGGAAAAACTATGTACTCGCTATAGCGAACAAGTTCAAAGTATTTTAGATAAATACGATGTGCCATGGAGTATTTCCCAAGTTGGTGCGCGGGCTGAATATCGCTTTGCAAAACCAGCACCAACTTCTGGTACGCAATCAGCACAGGCAAGTGATGACGAACTTGATGAGTACATGCATTTATATATGTGCAATCGTGGAATCTTGATGACACCATTTCACAATATGGCGCTAATGTGTCCAACTACTCGACTTGACGAAGTTGATCAGCATGCAGTTTTATTTGAAGCTGCGATCGCCGAATTAGTTAGTTAGTCGCATTACTGTTTTTACGCGTAGGCTCTAGTTATGGCTGACCAACCAAGAATCCGTCCAGTTATTGAAAACCTGCCTACATATAAAGCAGGCAAGAAAGCAGCTGGGGTAGCTGGGCTGGAACCTTACAAACTTTCCAGTAATGAAAATCCAACACAACCGCTACCGGCTGTGCTCAAAGTGATTGCGCAGGCTGCTTTAGAAATAAATCGATACCCAGATCCATTCGTCACTGAATTAACAAAAGCACTAGCTGCAAAATTTAATGTTGCTGAAAATTTTATTGCGACCGGAACAGGCTCAGTTGGTGTTTGTCAGCAAATCATGCAAGCCGTTGCTGATCCTGGTGATGAAGTTATTTATGCCTGGCGTTCATTTGAGGCCTACCCA
The DNA here is from genome assembly GCA_903951185.1 of uncultured Actinomycetes bacterium. Lineage (GTDB taxonomy): Bacteria > Actinomycetota > Actinomycetes > S36-B12 > UBA5976 > UBA5976. The sequence continues at coordinate 18,057 of CAJBBC010000118.1, read as the reverse complement.
ATCATTACAAAAATTGTTGGCGCTAAGCCAGTTGAAATTCCGTTAACTAAAACCGGAGCACATGATTTAGCAGCGATGCTCAATGCAGTAACTGAACGAACTCGACTTATTTTAATTTGTACACCAAATAACCCAACTGGCTGCGTGGTCAATCACCTTGAACTAAAAGAATTCTTAACTAAAGTTCCAAAAGATATTTTGGTTGTAATTGATGAAGCTTATGTTGAATTTAATCGGGATGATCAATCTGTAGTTGGCTTAGATCTGATTAAGGAATTCAAGAATGTTGGCGTACTGCGAACCTTTTCAAAAGCGTATGGCTTAGCGGCCCTTCGCGTCGGGTTCTTTATTGGACCTGAAAATGTTGCTGAGGCTGTGCGTAAAACTGCAGTGCCATTTGGTGTTTCAAATATTGCTGCAGAAGCTGCCGTGGCTTCATTGGAATTTGAAGAAGAATTATTTGAACGAGTAGCTGACCTTGTTGAATTACGTAGTTGGTTTGAAGAGCAGTTAACAAAATTAGGTTTTGATTTACCGGCTAGCCAAGCAAATTTTGTTTGGCTACCACTTGGTGACCGTACTGATGAATTTGTCGCCCGGTGCGCAGACCAAGCTATTTCAGTTAGACCATTTAGTGGTGAAGGTGTTCGAATTTCAATTGGCGAAAAACCAGCGCTAGAGCGGGTACTAAACGCGCTCCGCGGGTTCAACACCCTTTGATTCAATTCTGATAACTTGCGCAACTGCCGCAAGAACGATCGCACCACCAATAATGACATTTGCGGAAAGCTTTTCATCGAGTATCAAAATTCCAAGCGATACCGCAACAATTGGATTCACGTAAGCGTAAGTACTCACTAAGGAAATAGGCGCATGATCAAGTAGCCAAACATAAGTACTGAAACCTAATAAGGAACCGATAATAATTAAGTAAACCCAGCCGGCCAAAGACCTTGCTGAAGCGTTCAATAACTGATCCATTGACTCACCCATCAGCAAACCAACAAATATTAAAGTGAAGCCTGCAAACAACATCTCGTAAGCACTTAGCACAAATGCATTGGCTGGCGTATCCATTTTCTTACTCTTAAAAGATGTGTAGGCCCAGGAAATATTCCCAAGCGAAATAACAAGCATCCATAACAAAACACTTTGTCCATCAGCTCCAGGGCGCGCTTGGGTTTGGCCAGGCAGCATAATCAAACCGATCCCGATGAACCCAGTGATCAATCCAATAACCGTAGATTTACTTGGCCGATCTTTATCAAGAAATCTAAATAAAGTAGTCCAAATTGGCATCGACGCTACAACTAAAGAGCCGACTCCAATTGGTACAACTTTTGAAGCAGTGCTAGCTGCGCCAAGCCCGGCCGCTAATAAAAAAACTCCGAGGATTGCTGCCGTGCGCAATTGTGGTCGAGTTATTCGCAGTATTTCAGTTCCGTTCTTAATTAATAAAAACGCAAACAGCACACTACAAGCAGTTAAGAAACGAAAGCCCATGGCAATCAAGGCAGGCATAGTTTCAATTGTGTAAGCGATAGCAAGCCAGGTTGTTCCCCAAGCAATGTACATGATTGCTAAACCAATTGTGATTTGAGACTTAATTGCAATTGCCATGTTTAATTATTTAATTAGCAAGTGCAGATTTAACTGCTGCAGCTACTTGGCCACCATCGGAACGGCCAGTAACTTGCGGTGTAACAATTTTCATCACAGCACCCATTGCTGATGGACCAGATTGGCCGGCGGCTTTAACTTGGCTAACTGCATCGGCAATTATTTGCGCAAGCTGTTCAGCACTTAGCGCTTCAGGTAAATAATTTTGAATAATTGCTAATTCAGCATCTTCTTTATCTGCCAAATCTTGTCGTTTTGCACCAACGTATGCTGTCGAAGCTTCTTTACGCTTTTTAGCTTCGCGATTAAGTACAGTAATTAAATCTTGGTCAGTTAAAATCTTCGCTTCTTTACCCGAAACTTCTTCATTAGTTATTGCCGATAAAACCATCCGCAATGTTCCAGAACGCAAACTGTCTTTTGCTCGGATTGAATCAGTTAAATCTTTTTGAATTTGGTCTTTAAGTGAACTCATACCTTAAGTGTGCCAGAACTAATTAGCCCTTTCGAGCAGCCTAAATAACTACTTAATAGTTGTTAAGGGCTAAGTGCCCAATCTAGTGACCTTGTGAATTAATTCCCAAAGAAAATTGTTGCAAACTAGGTATTGACAGCAGTAGTCACTTACCTAAATAGTTAACAGAGTTGGACTTTGAAACTGAGTTGTTCTCAGATTTCATCGAACTTAATTTAGCTAGGAGTTTCTCTGTTGAAGTGGGACGCAGATTGGAGTCGAAATGCAGCTTGCCGCACTACCGACCCAGATCTACTTTTTGTTCAAGGTGCAGCCCAAAATCGGGTTAAGTTAATTTGCGCCAGTTGTTCAGTACGAACTGAGTGTTTAGCTGATGCGTTAGATAACGAAATTGAATTCGGCGTGTGGGGTGGCATGACCGAACGTGAGCGTCGCGCATTACTAAGACGCAGATCCAATGTGGAATCTTGGCGGGAATTGCTGATGTCAGCTCGCAGCAATTATGAGCGGCTTGATCCAGTTGCATTCGTAAATGGTGCCTAATTAAGGCGATTATTACTTGTAAATACTTTTGCCGTAGAGTTCCGTTATGACTAAATGGGAGTATTTAACTGCACCTTTACTGGTGCATAACACTAAAGCAATCCTTGATAATTTTGGTGAAGATGGCTGGGAGCTGGTTGCGGTAATTCCAGGTATGAACTCCGAAAATCTAGTCGCCTACTTTAAACGTCCAAAGAATTGAGTGAACATGAGTGCTGTTGAAGATCGCTTAGCAAGTAAAGGCCTAAGCCTGCCAGAAGTTGCTGTCCCGGTTGCCGCATATGTGCCGGCCGTGCAGTCTGGAACATTTGTATTTACCTCCGGACAATTACCTACAATAGCTGGTCAATTAATTGCCACCGGTCGAGTTGGCGGCGAAGTTGATCCAGAGACAGCAGCAAAGTGCGCTGAACAATGTGCACTAAATGCTCTAGCTGCAATCAAATCAGTTATTGGTGATCTCGATAAAGTTGTGCGCGTTGTGAAAGTTGTTGGCTTTGTTGCTGGCGCCCCAGACTTTGTTGCAATCCCGGCAGTTGTTAATGGAGCAAGTAATTTATTTGCACTAGCTTTCGGTGATACCGGAACACATGCCCGGTCCGCAGTTGGTGTGGCAGCTTTACCGCTAAACGCGCCAGTTGAAGTTGAAGTGGTTGTCGAAGTAAAGAACTAGTTGATATTTAAGTTAGCGAATGGGAGGCGTTGTAATGGATGAAAATTTACGTGCTGCGCCCTTATTCAAAGCGCTAGATGACGAAGCAGCTGCATCACTACGTGAGTCAATGGCAGCGCAGATTGTTAAAAAAGGTCAGATCCTTTTTCAAGAGGGTCAAGCTGGTGATCGACTTTATTTAGTTAAATCAGGAAAAATTAAATTAAGTCATGCTTCGGGCGACGGCCGTGAATCAGTTTTGATGGTTCTTGGTCCGGGCGATATGTTTGGCGAGTTATCTTTATTTGATCCAGGTCCACGCACTTCAACTGCAATTGCGGTTACAGATTCAGAAGTTCTTGGCTTAGGTAACACCGATCTTAAACCGTGGCTTGAAGGTCGACCAGAAGTTGCTCAAGCTCTGTTGCAAGCATTAGCGCATCGCTTGCGCCGCAATAGTGAAATCATGTCTGATTTAGTTTTTGCAGATGTACCAGGCCGAGTCGCCAAAGCACTACTCGAACTTGGTGAAAAATTTGGTGTCAAATCAAGCACTGGTATTTCGGTGCACCATGACTTAACACAAGAAGAACTTGCCCAACTAGTTGGAGCATCGCGCGAAACAGTTAACAAAGCATTAGCAGATTTTGCTAGTCGAGGCTGGATTAAGTTAGAGACCCGGTCAGTTGATTTACTTGATCTTGAACGCCTGAGTAAGCGCGCAAAATAATTTGATTTTAAGTAATTGAAAATCCAGGTTAGTTAATTGACTGAAACCCGTTCTGTACTTATTCGGCGAGCAAAAAAAATTAATGAAAAACTTGCCGAAGTATTTCCAGACGCCAAATGCGAATTGAATTTCAAAAATCCCCTCGAATTATTGGTTGCCACAGTATTAAGCGCTCAGTGCACGGATAAAAGAGTGAATCAAGTAACACCAGAATTATTCAAGAAATATCCAACTGTTGAAAAACTTGCAAGTGCACCTAGAGCTGATTTAGAAGACGTCATCAAGTCAACCGGCTTTTATCGAAATAAAGCAACATCGATACAAGGTTTAGCAAGTGCAATTTTAGAAAATCATCAAGGAAAAGTTCCTGGTGAGTTAGCTGAATTAGTAAAGCTGCCAGGTGTCGGACGTAAAACTGCAAATGTTGTTTTAAGTAATGCATTTAGTGTTCCTGGAATTACCGTTGACACACATGTAGGTCGAATTGCTCGGCGACTTGGTTGGACTGCACACACCGATCCAGTCAAAGTGGAATACGACTTAATGGAAATATTTGATCCAAGCGACTGGACATTGTTAAATCACCGACTTATTTTTTTCGGACGCAGAATATGTCATTCGCGTAAACCGGCATGTGGTGCTTGTCCAGTTGCAAAACTTTGTCCTGCATTTGGCATTGGACCTATTGACAAAGTTGAAGCTACAAAACTTTTAAAGTTTGGTGAAGAAGTATGAGCATCCCTAGCTGGTTTGAGAATTTTGAAACCCAATTACAAAATGTAACTCGCGAACAATTTTCCAGATTTCAAATTCCAGAGAATTTTGAACGTAATGCAGCCGTATTGATTTTATTTGGCCCAAATGGATCAACAGGTGAATTACTTATTATTGAGCGGGCAGCTCACTTAATTGACCACCCAGGCCAACCTGCTTTTCCGGGTGGACATGTTGAAGATGTCGATAATTCATTAGTTGAAACCGCGATACGCGAAGCTCAAGAAGAAATCGGATTGAACCCGCAAAGTATTCGGATTGTTGCGAGCTTGCCGCAACTTTGGCTGCCACCATCAAAAGTTGCGGTAACTCCAGTAGTCGCCTGGTGGGAGTCACCGCACGAAATAGTTGATATCGATGTCAACGAAGTTGCTGGTGTTCACCGGATACCGATTGATGAATTAGTAGATCCACGAAACCGGGTGACTGTTAAGACCAGGTCAGGTTTCTTGGGGCCAGCATTCAAAGTTAATGAACTTGTTATTTGGGGTTTCACTGGTGGCTTAGTGTCTGCACTATTAGATCTTGCTGGTGTTGCGCAAGAATGGGATCAGTCAGTTCTTCACGAAATAGATTTTAATTAACCAGAAATGTTAACTATGAGTTTCACTTATTTAGATTATGCATTAATCGTCTTTGCGCTAATAAGTGTTTACAACGGCTGGCGTCGCGGTCTCATTCTGGGAATATTTTCAGTAGCTGGATTACTACTTGGTATTTGGATCGCTAACTCATCGCTTGACGTGATTTATGGCGCATCAAATGAAGTTAATGCAAAACGAATAACTATTACTTCAATTATTTTTCTGGTCGGAATATTTCTCGGTAGCGCAGTCGGCGCAATAATCGGAGCTTTCACTCAACGATTGATAGCCCGCGGGCCAATTAAGTTACTAAACAAAATAACTGGATCTGGTTTTGCCATTGTGACTTGGGCATTAGTCGTTTGGTTAATTAGCGGATTCTTAAGCGGACTTCCGGTATCAAGAATCACTGCTGAAATTAATGACTCAACTGTAATTGCCAAATTAGATGAGTTAGCGCCAAACGAACTTAGAGATTACGCGGAAGCCGCTCGATCATTTGTGATCACATCGCAACTTCCAGAAGTTGCAATTAATGCAATTGTTGGTCCGGATGTATCAGAGCCAGATGCTGCAATTTTAGCTAATGAAAATATTGCCGAGGCAATTAAATCAGTTGCACGTATTGAAAGTATTTCTGAAGAATGTAATACAAAACTTTCAGGTAGTGGATTTGTGATTAGCGATAATTTAGTAGTCACTAATGCACACGTAGTCGCCGGAATAACAAAACCAAATGTTCGAATTGGCGGCAAAGGCAAAGCCGTATCTGGCAAAGTTATTTACTTTAATCCCGACGTTGATTTAGCTTTAATAAGAACAACTAAATTGACAGCACCAGCTTTAACTTTTGGTGAAGACTTACAACGTAATGACATGGCAGTCGTAGCTGGATTTCCGGGTGGCGGTTCACTATCGATGGTGCCGGCTCGAGTTAAAGCGGTAGCAAGTTCGGTCGATTCAAATATTTACGGCCTAGGACAATTCAGCCGAGAGTTGTATGTGCTTAGAGCCGATGTTAAACAAGGTGACTCTGGAGCAGCACTTATTAATGACTTGGGACAATTAACTGGAGTTATTTTCGCTGCTTCAGCAACTGAAGTTTCCATCGGGTACGCATTAACTAATGCTGAACTAAGACGCGCCTTGGAATCAGGCGAAAATGTGACTGAGTCTGCAGACACCGGTGAATGTATTCCAATCGAATAGTTAGCACAGCATTGACGAAATTTGGAAAACGAGCAACTATTGAATATCGATCAGTTTAAGGATTTTCTGTGAGTGATGAAGCTTTAGAAATTTTGGCAACTGAAACACGTTTGTTTCCACCAAGTCGTGAATTTGCCAACCAAGCTAATGCAAAGAAAGAACTTTACGAACAGGCGCAAAATAATCCACTTGAATTCTGGGATGAACAAGCAGACCGATTGCAGTGGGACACTCGCTGGCAACAAACTTTAGATTGGTCAGATGCTCCAGTTTCTAAATGGTTTGTTGGCGGAAAATTAAACGTTGCGGTTAATTGTGTCGATCGACATGTAGAAAACGGTAACGGCGACCGTATTGCATTTTATTTTGAAGGTGAACCCGGAGACTCCGAAACTATTACCTATCAGCAATTAAAAGATCGAGTTTGCCAAGCAGCTAACGGTTTAACGCAACTAGGAATTAAGTCAGGCGACCGGGTCGCAATTTACATGCCAATGATTCCGCAAGCCGTAATTGCAATGCTGGCTTGCGCTCGAATTGGCGCCACCCACTCCGTTGTTTTCGGTGGTTTCTCAGCTGAAGCTTTGCGTAGCCGAATAGAAGATGCGAATGCAACCCACGTAATTACATCTGATGGTGGTTTTCGTAAAGGGTCTGCTTTTGCACTGAAGTCCGCAGTAGATGAAGCGGTAAAAGATTTAGCTTTTGTCCAAAAAGTACTTGTAGTTAAGCGAACAGCTCAAGAAGTTAGCTGGGATGCGAAACGTGATGTTTGGTGGGATGAAGTCGTTGATACCCAATCCACTGCACACAACCCAGAGTTTTTTGATGCAGAACACCCGCTATTCATTCTTTACACTTCAGGCACAACTGGTAAACCTAAAGGGATTTTGCACACAACTGGCGGGTATTTAACACAAGTTTCCTACACACATAATGTTGTATTTGATATCAAACCAGCCACTGATATCTATTGGTGCACCGCTGATGTCGGTTGGATTACTGGACACTCATACGTTGCTTACGGCCCAACTTCAAACGGCGCCACCCAAGTAATTTATGAAGGAACTCCTGATACTCCGCATAAAGCACGTTGGTGGGAAATAGTTGAAAAATATGGCGTAACAATTCTTTACACTGCGCCAACAGCAATTAGAACATTTATGAAGTGGGGTGACGAGTTCCCAGCTGCACATAATCTATCTAGTCTGCGACTTCTTGGCAGTGTTGGTGAATCGATTAACCCTGAAGCATGGATTTGGTATCGCGAAACGATTGGTGCCGGTAAATGTCCAATCGTTGACACTTGGTGGCAAACCGAAACTGGCGGAATCATGATTAGCCCACTGCCTGGCGTTACAGATTGCAAACCAGGTTCGGCTATGCGTCCGCTGCCAGGAATTAGCGCTGAAATTTTAAATGAAAGCGGTGAAGTACTTAGTCACAATGGTCATGCCGGGTATTTATCTTTAACTAAACCTTGGCCAGGTATGTTGCGCGGTATTTGGGGTGACATGGAAAGATTCCGAGAAAACTACTGGTCAAAATTTGAAGGAAAATATTTCGCAGGTGACGGCGCAAAGTGGGATACTGACGGCGCAATTTGGTTACTTGGTCGAGTCGATGACGTAATGAATGTTTCTGGTCACCGGATATCTACAACCGAAGTTGAATCAGCACTCGTTTCGCACCCAATGGTGGCCGAAGCAGCAGTAGTTGGAGCTAACGACGAAATGACTGGACAGGGAATTGTTGCGTTTGTAATTTTACGAGCTGGCTCAGTTGATGGGCCAGATGTCGCAAAAACTTTACGCGATCATGTGGCAAAAGAAATCGGCGCAATCGCAAAGCCTCGACAAATTATGATTGTGCCCGAATTGCCTAAAACAAGATCAGGCAAAATCATGCGTCGATTACTTCGAGATGTTGCAGAAAACCGAACTCTTGGTGACGTAACCACACTTGCTGATTCAGCAGTTATGAATTTAATTAGTGCTGGCCTAAGTGCAACTACTACCGAGGATTAATTAAAAGTATCTAATTAATACGTACGGCAGTGCAATTGCAATAGAAATAAACGTCACTGGTAACCCAAATTTTAGAAAATACATAAACGAGATTTTTTCGCCTCGAGCAGCCGCTAATCCAATTCCAACGACATTTGCGCTCGCCCCAACGATAGTTAAATTGCCGCCAAAGTCAGCGCCAAGAGCAAGTGCCCACCAAAGGCCATCATTAGTGATTGTTGGGATTGTTTCATTAAGTTGTATAACCACCGGTGACATACTCGCAACATAAGGAATGTTATCGACTACACCAGATAACACAGCGGAAAGCACAACTAAAATTCCAGCAGCTAATCCAGCATTGCCCCCAACATAATTTCCGATACTGTCAGCAACTATTTTTAAAGCCCCAACGTGTACTAGCGCACCAACCATAACAAAAAGACCAGCAAAGAAGATAAGTGTTTCCCACTCAACATCATTCACATAGTCATCCACTTTTAACTTTGCGCTAAAAATAAGAACTCCTGCACCCAGCATCGCTATTAGTGATGGTTCGATATGTGTGATTGTGTGCGTAACAAATGCCACCATAACTATTGAAAGTACGATCAAACTCTTTTTAAGTAGAACAAAATCAGTAATGAAATCTTTGGCTTTAAGATTCATCGCTTGAACTCGATCACTCGGTTTATTAACTAATTCTTTTCTAAAGACAAATACCAAAAAAGGGATGATTACCGCTAAAACAACTATTACAACGGGCGTCATATGAATGAGAAATGAGTTGAAACTTAAATCAGCTTTACTCGCGATAATAATGTTGGGTGGATCCCCAATCAGTGTTGCAGCACCACCGATATTACTTATAAAAATTTCAGACAAAATAAATGGAATTGCTTTAACATTCAAATATTTTGTAACTAAAAAAGTCATCGGGACAGCTAATAAAATTGTTGTTACGTTATCAAGTAGTGCACTTGCGAATGCAACTAAAAGTAAAATGTAAACAAAAGTTGCTCGCGGCTTACCTTTAGCCGCCTGAATTGCTTTAATAGCTAAGAATTCAAATAACCCAGTTTTATGAATTACACCAACAATAATCATCATGCCAAGCAGCAAGAAAATTACATTCCAGTCAATACCGGTTTCATGGCTATAGAAAATTTCATCAGCGCCAACTGCGCCAATCACAACCATTGCCGCAGCACCTGCTGAAACGACGGCTACTCGGTTGAATTTCTCAGTTGCGATAAAAAAGTAAGCGGTAACAAAAATAGCAACGGCTGCAACGATTAACATAAGTGCTCCTAGATAGGCATTAATAATTCGCCGACCAGACTTCCCAGCACTCCATTACAAATCTTACCTAAAACCACACAATTTTTATGCAGGTCAAACAGCCAGTAATCTGTTGGTATGGAACAAGATAAAGGTCTTACCGCGATAATCAATTCGATTACTGAAAATCTAACGACCCTTGTTCGTGGTCACATCGAATTGGCTAAAGCTGAATTAATCGAAGCACTTAAAAACATCGCTAGATCTTCCGTACTTTTTATCTTGGCGCTAGCCATGGTTAATTTAGGAATTATCTTTCTTTTCATTGCTATTGGATTCTGGGTTAGTGAAACTTTTGAAATGGCGACCTCTACCGGATTCTTTATATCTGGCGGGCTACTATTCGTAACTGCACTAATTTTTGTCGGAATTGCTGTGGCAAAACTGAAAAGCGTGAAAAATTCTCGGAAAACAATTGATTCATTAAATGCCACGACTGCTTCAATACTTTCTTTTCGACCAGGTAAAAATAATTAATACTCTTCAATTAGCCGTCGCGTTAGCAATTTAATTAGTTGAATTCAAATGGATCCGCTACAACATTTAGTTGATAACGAACAAGTTGCAAAAACAACTTCAGCTGCATTAAAAGCAGTTGATGAACTTAACTGGAATCGCAGTGTTCGCAATAACCCAGAACTAATTCCATTAAGTAGGCGGGTCAGCAGTTATGCAAGTGCTGCGCTCGAAGGTGCAGCCATGCCAGCGGATCCACGACAGGATCCAGAAGATTCTCCAATGGGACAACTTAGTCAGGCAGCCCTAGCCATAACTGCTGAAGCTGATTTTCAATTAGCCACTTTTCAAAAAACTCCTTTACACACTTGGGCCAGACTTCATTCATTTGTAGAAAATAGTGAAAACCGTGGTCGTCCGCGTACCACAAATGAAGTTGTGGATCCTCTACATATCGGCCAACCGCTGGATTACAAACAAATTGAATCACGCTTAACTTCTTTAGTTGACTTGCTGGATGAGTCAAAAGCTTCGGCAGTTTTAGTTGCAGCTATTGCTCATGCCGAAATTGCCTCAATCGCTCCGTTCAATCGAGGTAGTCAATTAATCGCGCGGGCGACAACTCGCATTATTTTGCAAAGCCGTGGCGTAGATCAATTAAAACTTGTGATGCCAGAATATGGTTTCTACAAAATTGGCCGGAATGCGTACGCGAAAGCATTGATTTCTTATCAAACCGGCACATTAAGCGGAGTAGCTGACTGGATTGAATTACATTCACAAGCCATCCACATTGGGGCCACCAGTACTGACTTCTTAATCGCACTTTCTACACAAGCCGAATAACCACACAACAAAGTCATTGGGCTATTTAAATTGGCCTAAGTCAAACAAGATTCTGCAATTACAAAGCAGAGGTGCCATGTTTGATGTTTTACTAATTTCACAAAATCAACGGTTAATTACCGAAATCCAAAAGATTTCAGCAGTAACTCAGTGTTCACTTGAAATCTGTGACAAAGAGATAAGTTCCCAGATTCGGTTAGCAAACACAGTATTAATAGACGCACAATTATTCGAGGTTCTAATACTCGATAAGCCAATCCAGAACGAGCAACTATCGGTGATAAAGGCGCATCCAAATGTTGTTTTAATTACGGATGAAGAACCAGGTCCAATAATTTGGCAAATGGCAGTCAGCCTTAAAGCAAAATATGTAGCTTTCTTACCTGATGCTCGGGAGTGGCTATTAAATAATTTGATTCCAACTAAATTACGCACAGCCAAAGTAATTGGTGTTTTAGGGGTAAGTGGCGGATTGGGTGCATCCGTTTTGGCAACTTCTATCGCCTTAAAGTTTGCCAACGAAAATAAAGTTGTGATTGCTGAGACGCAAGAATTTAGTGGGGGACTCGATGTGCTTTGGGGTATTGAAGAACAAAATGGCCCACGCTGGCCAGCTCTAATTAATTCATTGGGACAAGTATTACCAGTAGACATATTGAGAGCACTTCCAGCCGTTGGAACTGTTTCTGTGATCGCAATGGATTCAAAGTCAACAGCGCGAATCGAGAATCAAATTCAAGTTATCCATGAACTAGCAACAGTTGTTGACTATGTGATTTTAGACTTACCTAATCCAGCGGACCAACGGTTAAGTGAATTAATTGAATACTGCGATGATCTAATTCTTATAGTTGGCGCCACTATTCGCTCAACAAATGCAGCTAATCAACTTATGAATTTCCTGCCTAAGCTGAGGCAGGCAAAATTAGTGGTTAGAGAACTACCTGGTAGCGCATTAGAACCGCTTAGTATCTCTAAAACTCTAGGTGTGAATTTAGTTGGCACTATTGCCGCTGACCAGAAAATAACTGAACATCTAGAGCGTGGATTGAGTCCAACCGAGTTATCCAGCGGGAGCTACCGCAAGTCAATTGAAACTATATTTGCAAATTTGAACTCAGCTTATGGCTACGCTGCCGCCTGACCAACTAAGAATTATTCGGGCTAAGTTAGTTACTAATTCAGGGCAGCCCACTATTGAAAACATAGTTTCGGTACTTAGGGAAACTATCCCAACCATCACCAAAGCCGAACTAATTTCTAATGCAGATACTATTTTCGCCAATACTTCGGGCTTAGGTTTAATTGATGAATTAGTTCAGACTCCAAATGTCACTGACGTTTTAGTCAATGGATTTTCCGACATCTGGTTTGATCGCGGAAATGGGTTAGAAAAAAGTAGCGTTGCCTGGAATTCCGAAACTGAGTTACGTGAATTCGCTGCTCGTTTGGCCGCAAGTGTTAATCGCCGCCTGGATGACGTTAATCCATTTATCGATGCCCAATTACCAAATGGAATTCGCTTTCACGCGATCATCCCACCACTTTCAAGGCAAGGCACTTCACTTTCATTTCGGATTCCAGCACGACACCAAATGCGGCTTAACGAATTAATTCAAGTTGGAACGATCGACTCAAATATTGCTGAGCTACTTAAGCGTTTAGTTCAGTTAAGGATTTCTTTTGCAATTTCTGGAAATACCGGAAGTGGTAAAACAACTATTCTTGGTGCTTTACTTTCAGAAGTACCGCAGCACGAACGAATATTGATCATTGAAGATTCCACCGAGTTACAAGTAACTCACCCGCATGTAATTTCATTACAAACGCGCAATGCAAACGCTGAGGGTATTGGCGGAGTGGAACTCAAGCAACTAGTGAAACAAGCATTACGAATGCGTCCAGACCGATTAGTTGTCGGTGAGGTGCGCGGTACCGAAGTCCTAGATCTACTGATCGCATTAAATACTGGGCATGAAGGCGGATGTGTGACAGTTCATGCAAACAACACCGAAGCTGTATTGGCCAGATTTGAGGCCCTAGGTTTACTTGCCAGAATTCCCAAGGCTGCAATTCATGCTTTATTAAAGCAAGCCATTCGAGTTCTATTACATGTTGAACGAACCGAATCAGGACGTCAATTAACTGAAATAAGTTTGATCGAAGAGACAGCAAATGGCGAGCTAAAGATTTTGAAAGCCCTGGACTTGATTAAGAAGCAACAATTTCAGCCGGGTTGGCAAAAACTACAGAAGTTACTAGAACTATGACTGCGCTAGCTTGTGCCGGATTAATAAGTTTTGCACTCTATTTAAAGTTCGGTGGGCAAATTCGATTAAGCCATTTTCCGCACCAAAAATTTATGAGCGACAAATTCAAGAAAAGAAATAATTTAGCAACTGATCAAGTATTTCTTGAGTATCTTTGGGATTTGAAATCAGAACTTAGCTCTGGAGCGCTATTACAAAATGTGCAGTTAAGCGCACCCACCCATAAATTTAATAACCAACTCGAATTAGTTTTAAGTGTATGTAGCGAGACTGGCGCTCCAGTTACACCAACCATAAATCGATTTATCAAACAGATTAGCGATCAAATCGGATTAAAGCAGGAAGTAAATAATGAACTAGCCAGTACCAAAGCAACTATTTATGTTTTAGCAGCTTTGCCACTTGTTGGGTTATTACTAAGTACTTTAATTAGCTCTAATTCGTTGCGTTGGCTTTTCACTACAACTGGTGGTCATTCGTGTTTGAGCGGCGCAGTTCTATTAAATCTAATTGGCATTAAATGGATTAACCGAATAATTCAGCGGGCGTTAAAAACTTGAGCATTTACATAGCAGTGGCAATACTTAGCGCAATTAGTTTCTATTTTCGAAAACCTTTGCCCCGCATTGGCAAAGTTAACAGCCAGAACCCAAAATCAAAGCGAAAGCAAACTAAGGTTCATTCGATTTCTGAAACACGAGCTGTAATCGACTTACTTATTCTGACTATTTCGGCTGGGATGACAATCCCAAGCGCGATCAACACAATTTCACTTAATTCAAAAACTAATTTAGCTGCTCAACTTAATCAAGCGCTATTAAGTCAAAATATGGGTGGAAGTTTTGAAAAAGAGTTTCTTGAGCTTGCTAAGCAAGATCGATATTGGAAATTACTCGTTGGTCAGCTAAAGCAAAGTTGGGATCAAGGAGCAATGATTCTAGATAACTTAATCGACCTGAGTTATTTCTTGCTGGACATTGAGCGAGCTCAAACTATGCAAAAAGTAAGAAGTGCTGGCGTCAAGAGTGTTTTGCCATTAGGGATCTGTTTTCTTCCGGCTTTTATTTTAGTTGTCGTCATTCCACTAGTTGTTTCGTTTATTAACTTTTGATTTCCACATTCAAGATAACTCCACAGTATTAATTGAGTGCTTTGAAAAATCTCGATACCGCAGCAAACTGCAAGCTCACTCACTACTCCTGAAAGAGAGTAACAATGAACACTAATAGTTTCATCAAGTCAGAAGAGGGTATGACCACAGTTGAATATGCTGTTGGCACAGTTGCTGCTGCATCATTAGGTGGAATACTTTTGAAAATGTTAAGTAGCCAAGATGTTCAAGACTTACTTTGGAAAATCTTCCAACAAGCATTCTCAGCAATCTTCGGTTTGTAAATTGTGAAATTGATTAAATCAAAAATTACCGATTCAGCTGGGTATGCAGTAGCCGAGTTCGCAATTACTTTACCCGTGCTATTAAGTATTTTTGGTTTAGGTATTTGGTTCTTTGGCGTGGCCGCAACTCAAATCGAAATTGAAAATATCTCTAATAACATTGGCAGAGCGATTGCCAGAGGTGAAAGCATTTCTAATTTTGAAGCAGAGCTATCAGCTAGAAATATCTCATACACCGTCGATCAGTCCGCTAATTGGATCAAAGTTTCAACACAGACAGTCCGCCACATTCCATTCATAAATAGAAAGATTCAACTTTCGGCAAATTCCATAAACCTCTCGGAAACTTATGTTCCTGAATAATGAATCGGGTGGCATCTCAATTTTGATGTTGAGTTTAAGCCTGGCCACATTAAGTTTGATCTCTCTAGTTGGATTTGGCGTGAAAATGTATTTGCTGTCTAATCAAATAAATAATGTTGCGGATCGTGTCGCACTTGGTGCTGCCACAAATCTAATTAGCGCTCCAGATGACATCTGCGTAGTAGCAGAGCAGATAGCTACTGCGAATAATTCAAAACTCGTGACATGTGAAGTATTAGATGACGAGCTAACCATTAAAGTTCGTAGCGATTCGCAATTTCAAACTTGGCTAGATTACTGGCCACATGTTGGTATGGCTCGGGCTGGAATCGATTACATTTTTGACTAACAAATTCAGAAATAGAGAATGTTCTATTCCGCAATGAGTCCTGTAAATTGCCCAGAATATTGATTTTCTTTAAATCCAATCATGGGCTAAAGTTAAGGTCGCAGTATTGCAAAGCGCCCGTAGCTCAACGGATAGAGCATCTGACTACGGATCAGAAGGTTTGGGGTTCGAATCCCTACGGGCGCGCATCACAGGCCTACTTTCTCCGCCAAATATTCGGTAGACGCATCAAACTAATAAAAACTGCAGGGTATACCCGGTTTTTCTTGCCCAATACTTACGTATAATTACTAGAACTTGGGTTATCCAGGTATTTACCGCGGGGAAAATTGTGAATTTTTTGAACCACAAAATTTCAGCGAAATTTTGCACCTTTGTGATTGCTTCCTTATCCTTAACTTTATTTCAACAGGCACCTGCAATAGCCGCTGATATCCAGGTTTCAGTGTTTAATCAGTCTGGTTTAAATGGATCAGGTTGTGCCGGGGAAAACGAAAACTTAATCGGAATAATTAACGCAATTGATGGTTACGCAGTCGACGGGACTATAACAGATTTTATTGATGGCGCCGGTCAACCAACTCTGGCAACTCAACTCGCCTCAAGCACCTTTTTCTTTATGACAGATATGGAAAACCAAAATCCAAGTCTTGAAAGCTTCTTTCCAACATCTGCAAAGACAGCAATAAAAGATTGGACGTTCAATGGTGGTGTAATGGTAATGACTGGCACACATGGGAGCTATGACACCACCTTTTTGAACAGTATTTACAGTTGGGACCTCACAAACCAAACACACAACACATCAACAGAAATAACAGCGAATACAGCTGGCACACCATTTGCAAATGCAACGGGTGGAGTTTCTTTGACTCAAAGCAATGCCACAGAGAGTATAGGTAGAGGAACAGTTCAAAACTTTACTGCAATGTGGACCACCAATGGTAATTCAACTGGAAATGCTGAAGTAGCAGTTATTCAATACGGTGCTGGAACTGTTATTTACATGGGATGGGATTTTTACGCTGCCGGACCAACGTGTGCAGCTTACAGCGATCCTTGGGTTCAAGACATTGTTCCTGCAGCACTCCAGTACGCGAGTCAACTGTCTGGTGCGAGTGCCTTAACAAACCTCACAACCAGTGGTGGCGATTTAGGTTACACCGTTTCACAAAATGGAACCGCATATTGCATTGTTGTTGCATCAGGAAGTACCGCACCCACTGCGGCACAAGTTAAGGCGGGAGTGGATTACACGGGTGGCACAAAACTTTATGCAAATAACTTAAGTGTCACATCAAATGTTTCTAGTACATTCAGCATTAGTGGTTTAGCGCAGTCAACTGATTATGTTGCCTATGTGGTAACCGAGTACGGAAGCCCAGCCCAATATTCAACTATTACCTCGACCTCTTTTTCAACTAAGCCCGGCGTTCCGGCAGTCAGCTCTGTAAGCGCTGGGAATGCCCAGGTATCAGTAAGCATTACTGCCGCATCAACTGAAACAAATTTTCAATACAGCATAGATTCTGGTTCAAATTGGGTTACTCGGTCACCAGTAGCCGTAACGAGTCCTTGGACTATTTCGGGCCTCACAAATGGCACTAGTTACACATTCCTATTCAGATCAATTTACAAAGGGCAGTCAGGCGCTTCAACTTCAAGTTTTACCGCGACGCCTAGAATCCTGACAGTTGCAAGTGCCCCAGTTGTTTCTTCCATAAGCAGTTCGGATGCAAGTCTTTCAGTTTCATTCACTGCGCCTACTGATAACGGTGGTTCAGTTGTTTCAAATTACAAATACTCAACTGATGGCACAAATTATTTTGCATTCAGCCCTGCACAAACGACAAGCCCACTCACGATTCGGTATTTGTCAACAGATGGCACTACCGCTTTAGTAAATGGAACCAGCTACCCGATCACTCTAAAAGCGGTTAACACCACTGGAGACTCGAGTGCATCAAATTCAGTTTCAGGTACACCAGCGATCCCGAGTTCATCAGGTGGTTCAGGTGGAGGTGGTTCTGCAGCTGCAACGCCGACACCGACACCGACACCAACTGCCACTTCACGTTCAAACCAGACAAGTTCACGGGTCTTAACGGCGCCGGTAATTACTGGGAATAGAAATCCACAGTCTTTATTGAACCCAACAGCGATCATTGGTGGCGTGCCAACAACCACCACAACACGAGTTATCGACCAAAACAAACTGAATATTCTTGCCGGACAACTTTCTTTAGAAGTTAAAGTTGCGGACAAACAAGGTTCAGTTGGTAAATCCAATAGCGGCGACACTGAACTTCAGGTGAAAAAAGGTGGCTTAGCGACGATTAGCGGTAATGGTGTCCGACCGCTTTCGACCGTACAAGTTTTCTTGCCGCTACAAGGAAGTAATTCAAAAGAAATTGGAAGAATTACCGCAACAAATATTGGCAGCT
>CAJBBC010000117.1 GCA_903951185.1 uncultured Actinomycetes bacterium | reverse complement strand
AATTCTGGTTCGCAGCTCTCGCACATCTGTACTACCAAGTTTCTGATTCAGAATTTTCGCGGTACCAGTGGTTGGGTGAATATAACCGGTACATAACTGCATCAACGTTGTTTTACCAGCTCCATTTGGTCCCATCACAACCCATTTTTGCTCTGGTTTGACTGACCAAGAAATATTTTCAAGGATATTTTTAGTGCCGCGTCTAACGGTTACTTCGGCTAAATCAATGACACTTTCGTTGGAAGTAGCTAATTGCGCTGCTGAAGTGTTCACAGGAGTAATCTACCCTTCATGGAACGTCCTGCCACGATTGAATTAGCCCTTTGGCTTAATCAGTTTCGGCAAGGCAACATAACGCATACTGACGCCTGCAATGCTGCAGAAACAATCACTGAATCACTAACGGTTTTAAAGAATGGGCAAGAATTAGGCTGGCCAGCAGTTACTGAAAAGGTCGCCGCAGCAGCAACTCCGATTTATGCGATATTACCCTTACCAGGAAATCCATACGGTTTATCTGTTCAGACACTTTCAGAAATTGATCCAGCAAAAGGTGTTCTAGTTCTTTCACATAATCTCGTTTTAGCCTGGACTCCTGAATTAAAAACTTGGAATGTCCTGACGATTCAAATGCCACCTGTATTTCTCGAACTAAAAGCGGCTCGTCTGCATTTACAAGAATTAATCGACGAATCTACGCAAGTTCTGTCGAGTCTGGATTTACACGGAGACCGTGATCCAATAGATGAAGAACTATATGAGTTGCGCGCTATCTATTTACCACCAGCATTAAGTCAACGCATTAAAACAGACTTAGAGCGAGCTGAACGAATTTGGCTTATTTGCCAATATGGAATAAATGAATCGATCGCCCACGGCAGTCCAAGCTCGGATGCGTTAAAAGTGCAGACCCTAAATCAATTAAAAACTGCTGCGCTTGAATTAATGGCAGCCTGCAGTTCATTTTCCTAAACGGATCAAGGACCACCTTGCGAATGAACTCCGCCGTCAACGTGGATGATTTCGCCAGTGGTTGCTGGGAACCAATCTGAAAACAGCGCCACACAAGCTTTAGCAGTCGGGACTGGATCACTTGTGTCCCAACCGATTGGTGCACGTCTCTGCCACATTGGCCCAAATTGATCGAAACCAGGAATACCTTTTGCTGCTGTTGTATAAAGCGGCCCAGCTGCTACTAAATTAACGCGTACTTTCTTAGGACCAAGGTCGCGAGCCAAATAACGACAAGTTGATTCAAGAGCCGCTTTTGAAACGCCCATCCAGTCATAAAAAGGCCAAGTTACGGTGGCGTCAAAATCCAAACCTAATACTTGCGCGCCATTTTTTTCCATCAACGGCAAGCAAGCCATACTTAGGGACTTAAGTGAGAATGCCGAAATTTCTAAAGCAACTTTTACGTCATCCCATTCCGTATTTAAAAAATTGCCACCTAGAGCAGCCTCAGGTGCGAATGCGATGGAATGTAACACGCCGTCCAAATGTGGAACGTGTTGCGAAACAGCTTTCGATAAATTCTCTAAATCTTCTTTGTTAGTTACATCTAATTGAACAATCGGTGGTTCAACTGGTAACCGTCCGGCGATACGTTTTGTAATACTAGAAGTTCGACCGAACGATGTCAGCACAATGTTTGCACCTTGTTCCTGTGCAAGTCTGGCAACGTGATACGCAATTGAGGAATCTGTTAGTACGCCAGTAATTAAAATATTCTTTCCGTCTAAAATACCCATACGTTAATGACCCATTCCTAATCCACCATCAACTGGAATAACAGCTCCAGTTATGTATCCTGCTTCATCTGACGCAATAAATTTCACAACTTCGGCGATCTCATCTGGACTTGCATAACGTCCGAGCGGAACATTGCCGACTATTTCAGACTTACGTTCTTCAGTTAATTCTGCTGTCATATCTGTATCGACAAATCCAGGCGCAATAACATTTGCGGTAACTCCACGTGACCCCAGTTCGCGTGCAAGAGATCTGGCTGCGCCAACTAAACCAGCTTTAGAAGCTGAGTAATTAACTTGTCCAGCTGAACCCATCAGGCCGACTACGCTTGAAATGAAAATTAGCCGGCCCTGCCTTGCTTTCAGCATTGTTTTAGCAGCTCGTCGCGCAACGCGAATCGCTCCAAATAAATTTGTGTTAAGAACTTCATCTATGTCCTGATCAGACATTCGCATTATTAGGCCGTCACGGGTGATTCCGGCGTTTGCAATGGCAATCTGCACAGTGCCAAATTTTTCTTCGATTACATCAAATGCTGCTTCAACACTGGCAGTTTGAGAGACATCGCATTGCACCACATGAAGTCCGTCAATATGGGCACCTGAGCGACTAGTGACAATAACGGTATCGCCAAGACTTTGGAATTTCCTTGCAATTGAGAGCCCAATGCCGCGATTGCCACCGGTTACCAAAACTATTCGGGTCATTGGTCTAGGTTATCGGTAATGGACATTAATACCGAGAATCTGGCTGAGCAGGCCCTTGAAATAGTGCATTCCGCTGGCGCAACTACTGGTCAGGTTCGAATAGCACAGCATGATAATCGCACAGTTGCATTACGCGATGGCCAAGTTGAAAATGTTGCCACAGAGAGCTCAATTGGTTTAAGTGTTCGCGTAATTCACCTGGGTGCCTGGGGATTTGCGGCAACAACAGATTTAACTTCTGCTGGGATAAAATTTGCAGCACAAAAAGCCATTGAGATTGCGAAAATAAGTGCCGCCGTTTCAACGGATCGAGTAGAACTACTTCCTGAGCCGCAAGTTGGAAAAGTTAGCTGGAATTTACCGTTTGAAATTGACCCTATGCAAGTTACCGATGAAGAAGTTATTGAACTGCTAAAGAAGTGGAATTCAGTTGTCACCAAGAATGCAGTTGTCCACCATGTAGATGCCCATGCTGCAATGGGTAAAGATCTCACTTACTTCGCTGACCTGGATGGAAATCGGATTAGTCAGCAACGTGTCCGTACAAGTGCTCAATTAACCGCTGTGCACATTGGCGAAAACGGTTTTGATGATATGCGAACTTGTGCGCCGCCAGCTGGTCGTGGCTTTGAATACTTACTCGGTACGGGTTGGGATTGGGATAGTGAACTAGCTGCCCTGCCGGAGTACTTAGACGAGAAAACAAAAGCACCTTCTGTCAGTGCCGGTAACTGGGATTTGGTTATCGATCCAACAAATTTGTGGCTTACGATCCATGAATCGATCGGACATGCGACCGAACTAGACCGAGCACTTGGTTATGAAGCAAATTACGCTGGCTCATCGTTTGCCACCATCGATAAGCTCAACACTTTTAAATACGGTAGCGAAATTATGAATGTAACTGGCGATCGTATGGCCGATTTTGGTCTCTCGACTGTTGGTTACGATGACGAGGGTGTGGCTGCCCAAGAATGGGATTTAATCCGAAACGGAGTTTTAGTTGGCTACCAAACTGATCGGAACATTGCCAAGAAGATTGGCTTAACCCGATCTAATGGTTGCGCTTATGCCGATAGTGCATTACATCCACCTATTCAACGTATGCCGAATGTTTCGCTTCAACCTGGCCAGCAAGATTTGTCCACCAATGACTTAATCTCTCAAGTTGATCGCGGCATTTACATTGTTGGTGATAAGTCTTGGTCTATTGATATGCAGCGTTATAACTTTCAATTTACCGGCCAAAGATTTTATGAGATTAAGAGCGGAAAAATTGTTGGACAACTGAAAGATGTTGTTTACCAAAGTAAGACTCCAGAGTTTTGGGCCAGCATGAAAGCTATCGGTGGAAAGCAAACCTACTTACTAGGTGGCGCTTTGAACTGCGGCAAGGGACAACCCGGTCAAACAGCGCCAGTTAGCCATGGGTGCCCAACTGCTGTTTTTGAAAACATAAATGTGCTTAACGGTAAAGCCGAGGCTGGCTTATGAGCAACTTAACGCTTTCGCAGGCCGTTGATTATGCAATTGAGTTACTCAGTGATTCTGGCGGTGTCGTAGTTGGTGAAGTATCAAACACAGCAAATTTACGGTGGGCAAATTCTTCCCTAACTACTAATGGGAACACAGTGGAGCAATCATTGTCAGTTGCAGCATTTTTGCCGATTAATGACCCGGCTACAGCAAAAAACATCGGAACTGCAGTCGGTATAGCAAGTGGCCAAATAACAGATTTAGCATCAGTTGCAAACTTGGTTGATAAAAGTAGACAAAGTGCACTTGCTGCTGGCGTTGCTGAAGATGCAAATGATTTACCAACTGGTGTAGCTGCAAAGGATTTCCATGATGTGCCAGCCTCGGTGGATTTAGCAGAACTAGAACATATTGCAATTGGTCTTAATAAAGTTTTTGAAAATAAACATTCCGAATATTTCGGTTACTGCGAAATCACGATTGATACGCTCTACGTGGCTACGTCTGCTGGGATGAAAACTAGATTTGAACAGAAGACTAGCCGCTTCGAGCTAAGTGCCAAATCGATTGACCGAAAACGTTCAGCTTGGTCCGGTCAAAGTGGTACGAGTTTACTTTCAGTAGATGTACATAGTCACGGAGTTGAAGTAGATCAAGGCCTTAAATTCCAAGAAAATCAGATAGAGATACCAGCAGGCAAACATAAAGTAACGCTCTCACCAAGTGCTGTTGCAGATTTGATGATCTATTTGATGTGGACTGCATCTGCTCGCGAAGCATCTGAAGGGCGATCAGTTTTTTCAGCTCCCGGTGGCGGCACCAGAATTGGTGAACAACTTACAACCCGCGATTTCAACGTTGTTTCAGATCCTGAGTTTCCAGGCTTGCAGACGATTAACCAAGTTGTAAGTTTAGGTAGTTCATCTTTCACAAGTACTTTTGATACTGGCTTACCAATTACAAAATCAGAATTAATCTCAAAGGGAAAACTTAGTTCTTTGGGCTCTAGTAGGCACGCAGCCAGTTTGGCAAAATTACCGTTCACACCCCTTGCCGACAACATTATTGTCACCGACACATCCGGAACCGGCAGCCTGCTGGACACTGCGAAGCGAATGCAAAATGGACTTCTGATCACTTGTCTTTGGTACATCCGTGAAGTTGATTCCGAATCTCTTTTACTAACTGGCCTAACTCGTGATGGAGTGTATGTTGTCGAAAATGGAGAAATTATTGGCGCTGCAAGTAATTTCCGATTCAATGAATCTCCAGTTGGCATGCTGAATCGAATAGTTGATGCAGGTCAGTCAATAGCCTGTTTGCCGCGTGAGTGGGCTGATTATTTCGCCAGAGCAAAAGTTGCTCCGCTAACTATTTCGGATTTTAATCTTTCAACTAAATCAGATGCGATTTAAGCATCTTCGAGGCGAAAACCAACTTTCATCCCCACTTGAACATGTGCAATTTCGCCATCGCGGATGTTGCCACGTATTTCGGTTACTTCAAACCAATCTAAGTGCCTAAGCGTTTCGCCAGCACGTTTTATTCCGTTTTGAATTGCCTGGTCAATACCATCTGGTGAGGTACCAACTATTTCGGTGATTCGGTAAGTGCGATTAGACATTTTGCCTCCAGATGCTGAATTCTTCCTAACACCGTAGCCTAGGAGTATGTCTTTCGAAGCAGAGGTCCACTCGATCACCGGTGTTGGCACAGCCCTCTCCACTGATCAAAAGAGTCGCGAAGTTCGTTACCTCTGGTCAATGAGTATTCGAACTCTTTGCTTCATCGGCGCTGTTATCGCATCGGGCACTTTGCGATGGGTATTACTAGCTGGAGCAGCCTTGCTGCCTTATTTTGCTGTAATCATTGCAAATGCCGGACGTGAGCGCGGCGCTTGGAAGGGCAATGGAGCATTTACGGATTCAAATCCTAAGATGGAGTTACCTAATAAGTAACTTCAAATGCGAAAAATACTATTTACGCCCAAGTGGCTAGCCCTGACACTAATAGTTCTTATTGCTATTCCATCGTTTAAAAGCTTGTCTGACTGGCAATGGCGTCGACTGGATGGCCGGCTAACTTTTAACTCAGCAGTTACAACTGCAATGGCAAAGCCCATCGTTCCATATACAGATTTAGTTGCAAATGGTCTTGCCGCTAATGAAACTGACGAATGGCGAACAGTAAGCGCCACTGGAAAATTCATGCCGTCCCAGCAGTACTTACTTCGGAAAAGAAGTTTGGACTCCGAAGCTGGTTTATGGGTAGTAACTCCATTTCAGTTAAATTCCGGTGAGGTAATCAACGTTGTGCGTGGTTGGACACCGGCTGGAAAAAGTGCAACAGAAAATCCAGATCTAAGTCCAGTCACGACAGCAACACTTGAAATTGTTGGACTATTACGAATTTTTAAATTAGCAACCACCGCTGAACCAACTGACTTGCCAGATGGTCAACGAATTGGTTTTGATCCTCAATTTGGTACGGCGTACATCCAATTAGTTAAAGCTGAGCCTAATTTATCTAACCCAGAAATAACTACACTGCCACAACCTAAATTAACTGAGGGCACACATCGGTCCTATGCAATTCAATGGTTGATCTTTATTGCGATGTTAATTATTGGTTACGTTATCCTGCTACGCAATGATTTAATCAACCGAGACAAATTGCCGATTGTATAAATCGGCATACAAACCTGATTTATCCAATAATTCTTCATGGGTACCTTGCTGAACTATTTTGCCTTCATTCAAAACAACAATTAGATCGGCTTGGCGGATTGTTGCAAGTCGGTGTGCAATCACAATCGAAGTTCGATCTTTAAGGGCATTGGCCAGTGCAGCCTGAACTAATGCTTCATTCTCACTATCAAGATGAGCGGTTGCTTCATCCAAAATAACTACATCTGGTGCTTTTAATAGCAGCCGGGCAATAGCTAGCCTTTGCTTTTCACCGCCACTTAAACGATGACCTCGATCACCAACGACAGTTTCTAGACCTTCAGGTAACTCTCTAATCATGTTAGAAATCTGAGCATCTTCACAGGCTTTCCAGATTTGTTCGTCAGTTGCATCTGGTTTGGCATATATAAGATTTGCCCGAATTGTGTCATGGAACATGTGGGAATCTTGAGTTACTACGCCAACAACTTTTTGTAGCGAGCTGCCAGTAACAGTCCTAATGTCTATTCCATTAATTAAAATTTGGCCATTTACCGGATCGAAAAGTCTTGGCACAAGAGAAGTAAGTGTGCTCTTACCTGCTCCCGAAGGTCCGACAATTGCAACCAGCTGCCCTGGGTTAACCGTTAAGTTGATCCCCTTGAGGATCATCTCTTCAGCAGCCGGTAAATCGCTGCGCGCAATACTTTCTAAACTTGCTAGGGACACTTCCTCGGCAGTTGGATAACGGAATTGCACATCTCGCAATTCAACTTTGGCACTACCTCTGTTCAGTTCAACTGCATCTGGCGCATCAGCGACCATAGGTTGTAAATCCAGTACTTCAAATACCCGATCAAATGAAACTAATGCTGTCATTACATCAACACGCACATTAGCAAGTGCTGCCATCGGCGTATAAAGGCGACTTAAAAGCGCCACCATAGCCAATAGCGTTCCTAGAGTTAACGTGCCAGCGACAACTGATACGCCGCCCATTCCGTACACCAGGGCCGCAGCTACCGATCCAACTAACATCATCGCAGTGAAGAAAACTGTGGCGGCCATCGTGATTCGAACACCAACATTACGAACTTTTAAAGCTTTTTCAGAGTAAATCTGAACTTCACGATCTGGGGTACCGAATAATTTCATCAGTAGCGCACCTGAAACATTAAACCGTTCAGCAACTTGCGAACTCATATCGGCGTTCAGTTCAGCTTGTTCGGTGGTTAATTTCTGTAGCCGAATACCTACACCTTTGGCTGCATATAGAAAAATAGGTAAAAGTAATAGTGAAGCGATAGTGATTCGCCAACTCAGCGTAAACATTGTGATCAGCACAATCGTCAAACTAATAACATTTCCAACTATGCCGCCGAGCGTTGAAGTGAATGCTCGTTGTGCACCTAGAACATCACCATTTAGTCGACTAACTAATGCACCTGTTTGAGTTCT
The DNA here is from genome assembly GCA_903951185.1 of uncultured Actinomycetes bacterium. Classification (GTDB taxonomy): domain Bacteria; phylum Actinomycetota; class Actinomycetes; order S36-B12; family UBA5976; genus UBA5976. The sequence goes on along the minus strand of CAJBBC010000117.1, from coordinate 7,675 downwards.
GGTAAAGAATGCAATGGACTGGCGTTGCACGTGGTCAAAAACTTGCGTTCGAAGTTTTAAAATTAATGTTTCACCGATTGAACTTTGTTGCCAACGATTTAACACACCTATCGCAGCTTCAAAAATCGCAATGGCACCGATCAAAATGGCAATTTTAATTACTGAATTTGAGTCCTGGGCCGGGATCGCTTCATCAACAATTTTTTTGAAGAGTAACGGCTGAGCCACCACAATCACAGATTGGATAACCAAAACGACTAAATAAAAGAAAATTTGCGGTTTAAATTCAACGGCGTACGTGCCAATTCGATTTATAGTTTGTCGCCCCAGTTTCTGCCCGATAACTGATTTATCTGAGGTGAAACCACGCATTGCAAAATAGGCCGCTGGCCCGCCTTGCATACTCATTTAAAAACTCATTTCGTTACTTTGACTCTAAGCCAAAGCGATTAAATCTAGGTAGTCCGCATTCCATAAATCTTCTACGCCGTCAGGTAAAAGTAGTACTCGCTCAGGATTAAGGGCTGTTACCGCTCCCTCATCGTGTGTTACTAAGACCACCGCACCTTCAAAGTGAGCAAGCGCATCAAGGATTTCAGCACGACTGGCTGGGTCCAAGTTATTTGTCGGTTCGTCTAAGAGCAAAACATTGGCCGCCGAAACAACTAGCATTGCCAAACTCAATCGAGTTTTTTCGCCACCTGATAGAACGCCAGCGAGTTTATTTACCGCATCTCCGGAGAACAGGAATGAACCTAGAACAGATCGCATCTGTGTATCGTTTAAATCTGGCGATACAGTCCGCATGTTTTCTAGCACAGTGCGAGATGCATCTAAAGTTTCATGTTCCTGTGCGTAGTAGCCAATCTTCAAACCGTGCCCTGGCTGAAGTTCGCCTGTATCTGCTTTATCTACACTGGCAAGAATGCGTAACAGTGTTGTTTTACCAGCACCATTAAGCCCAAGCACTACAACTTTGCTCCCCCGGTCAATTGCTAAATCGACATCCGTGAATATTTCCTGCGAACCGTAACTTCGACTAAGACCTTCGGCCATTAGAGGTGTCTTGCCACAAGGTGCCGGAGTTGGAAAACGTAATTTTGCAACTCGATCTGCAACTCGCTCCGTTTCTAGACCATCTAACATTTTCTCAGCGCGTTTTAACATACTTTGGGCAGCTTTTGCCTTACTCGCCTTTGCGCGCATTCGATTAGCTTGATCTTGTAAAACAGTTGCTTTCTTTTCAGAATTCGCTCGATCGCGTTTACGTCGGCGCTCATCGTCTTCGCGGGCAGTTAAATACGCTTTCCAGCCAACATTGTAAACATCTAAAGTTTGACGATTAGCATCCAGATGAAAAACTCGATTTACGGTTGCTTCAAGTAATTCATTATCGTGACTAATTACGATTAGCCCACCTTGATGATTGGCTAAAAACCCACGCAACCAAACAATCGAATCAGCATCTAAATGGTTCGTTGGCTCATCTAAAAGCAAAGTTTGGGCATCGCTAAAAAGTATTCGTGCTAACTCAATGCGACGACGCTGACCACCAGATAAAGTGCCTAGGGTTTGGCTAAGAACTTGTGGAGTTAGTCCAACGCTAGCTGCTAACGAAGATGCTTCACTTTCGGCAGCGTATCCACCAGCTGATTGAAAATGGGCTTCAGCTGTTGAATACTTGCGCATAGCTTTATCTCGGATAACTTCATCTGGATTAGCCATCTCATGTTCAAGGCTTCGAAGTCGACGAACTATTTCATCTAAACCTCGTGCGCTAAGTATTCGGTCCAGAGCCACTACATCTAAATCGCCTGTACGTGGGTCTTGAGGTAGATAACCAACGCCTGTTGCACTGACCACTCCGCCGGCAGGTAAACCTTGACCAGCTAAAACCTTTGTTAAAGTAGTTTTTCCAGCACCGTTACGGCCAACTAAACCAATTCGGTCACCCGTATCGACCCGAAATGTAGCACCCGAAAGTAAAAGATCGGCTCCAGCACGCAACTCAATATCAGTTGCTTGAATCAATTTGGGCCAATCCTGTAGGGATAAAAATTAAACGTTAAAACCGAGAGCGCGTAACATTTCGCGACCCTCGTCAGTTATTTTATCTGGTCCCCAGGGTGGCATCCAAACCCAGTTAAGTTTGAAATCTGCAACGTGGCCGTCAAGAGCTGCACGAGTTTGATCTTCAATAACGTCGGTAAGTGGGCAGGCTGCTGAAGTTAATGTCATGTTGATAGTGGCTACATTTTGATCATCAAGCTCAACGCCATAAACCAAACCTAAATCCACAACGTTAATACCTAATTCGGGATCGACAACATCACGAAGTAACTCGAAAACATCGTCTTCTTTTAGCGTTTCCATTACCTTGATTCTCCTCTAACTTTTGGACTATTCACTTAACTGCCTTGGGCCTGAATAACTGCGTCTTTCCAAGCCATCCAAGAAAGTAGTGCACATTTAACTCGAGCTGGATATGCCGAAACTCCAACTAAAGCGATTCCGTCACCAAGTATATCCTCATCTGGCTCCTGGGTACGTTGCATCATTGCGACCATGTGGTCAACGGCAATTTCGCCTTCAGCTAAAGATTTGCCGTTGAGCTGGTCAAATAAGATCGACGCCGAAGCCTGGCTTATTGAGCAACCTTGGTTTTGGTAAAAAATATTAAAGTTTTCTGTACCTGGGATTTTTACAACTTGGAGCGTGATTTCGTCACCACATGTTGGGTTTACGTGAGTTACCTCAGCATCCGCTTTTTCAACTTGGCCTTTACCATGTGGGTGTTTGTAATGATCCAGAATAATTTCTTGATACATATTTTCTAAGTTCATTTAGAAACTCCGAAGAATTTTTGAGCAGCGATAATTCCATCTCTAAGCGCAAAAACGTCTGAATCGTCATTGTATATATAGAAAGTTGCTCTAGTAGTTGCCGGCACTTCATAGCGGCGACATACGGGCCAGGCGCAGTGATGTCCAACTCGTACAGCGATTCCATTGTTATCTAAAACTTGTCCAACATCGTGTGGATGTAGGCCATCGACAACAAAAGATATGGCTGAACCTCGATTATCAGTATTGGTTGGACCAATAATTCGAACACCAGGAATTTGAAGCAATTCCTCAATCGCTAACTCCGTTAATGCATGCTCGTGTGCCGCAACTTTTTCCATTCCAATAGCTGACAAGTAGTCAACAGCAGCGGCAAGTCCAACCGCTTGAGCAGCCATTGGTACACCAGCTTCAAAACGAGCTGGCGGAGCCGCGAATGTAGAACCCTCCATCGTGACGGTCTCAATCATCGATCCACCGGTAATAAACGGTGGCATTGAGGCAAGCAGTTCACTTCGACCCCACAGACAGCCGATCCCAAGTGGGCCGAGCATTTTATGTCCACTCCAAGTTAAGAAATCAACACCAAGTTTTCTCACATCCACTGGCATATGAGGCACACTCTGGCAGGCATCAAGTAGAACTAAAGCGTCGACCGCTTTTGCTGCTTTCACAATTGTGTCGATGTCATTGATTGTGCCAAGTAAATTCGACTGATGCGTGAGCGAAATTATCTTAGTTTTACTGTTCAGTAATTGAGCTAGATTCGATAGATCTAACCGACCGTCGTCGGTTAGACCAATCCAACGTAACTTAACTTCTGTTTTATCAGCTAACTCCTGCCATGGAATTAAATTTGCGTGATGCTCCATTTCGGTAACAAGAATCTCGTCACCTGGTTTCAAAATAAATTTCTGCGCACCATCCGGTAATGGTTTACCGAATTGTGCCTTTAGCGTTGCATTCAAGAAAGCGTATGCAACTAGGTTTATGGCTTCAGTTGCGTTTTTAGTAAAAACTATTTCATTTGGCTGTGCACCGACAAATTTCGCAATTTTTTTGCGGGCCAACTCGTAGGCATCTGTAGCTTCTTCAGCTAATTGGTGTGCTCCACGGTGGACTGCAGAATTCCGCTGTTCATAAAAATCGCGTTCTGCATCTAAAACTTGCTTAGGCTTTTGTGATGTAGCTCCACTATCCAGGTAAACCAATTTCTTTCCATCGCGAACTTTACGCGAAAGAATTGGGAAATCTGCCTGGATAGCAGCCACATCTAACTTGGACATAATTTATGCAGTTACAAACTGCGCATAGCCATTCTCTTCAATGTCTACCGCTAGTTCAGGTCCACCTTCGCGAACGATTCGTCCTGCGTGGAAAACGTGCACAAAGTCAGGCTTAACGTAATTTAAGATTCGAGTGAAGTGAGTAATTAAGAGAATTCCAGTTTCACCGGATGCTTGCACTCGGTTTATGCCTTCAGATACAACTCTTAATGCATCTACGTCTAGACCTGAATCAGTTTCATCTAACACGGCGATCTTTGGCTTAATTAATTCCATCTGCAAAATTTCAGTGCGCTTACGCTCGCCACCAGAGAAACCTTCATTCACGCTACGTTCGGCGAAAGTTGGGTCGATCTGTAACGCAGCCATGGATTCTTTTAATTCTTTAATCCAGTGACGTAGATTCGGTGCTTCACCGCGGACAGCAGTAATTGCAGTTCGAAGGAAGTTGGACACTGAGACACCTGGAACTTCAACTGGGTACTGCATAGCTAGGAATAAGCCAGCTCGTGCGCGTTCGTCAACTGACATTTCAAGTACATCTTGACCATCCAGCGTTACTGAACCGCCAACAATGTTGTACTTCGGATGTCCACTGATCGCATAAGCAAGTGTTGATTTACCTGAACCGTTAGGACCCATTAGTGCGTGTGTTTCACCTGCGCGCACAATTAAATCTACGCCTCGAAGGATGTCTTTAGGACCTTCATCGGTTGAAACTTGAACTTGTAAGTTCTTGATTTCTAATACGGACATTTATTTCTCCTTGGCTTTTGTTGAAACAAGTATTTGTGGGTTATCGTCGTCGCCCTCGAGGGCAACTTCGTAAGTGGCTAATGGATCAGATGCTGGCGGACTCGTCGGAATTCCAGTTTTCAGATCAAAAGCTGCACCGTGTAGAAAGCATTCAATTTTGCAATCATCCAATTCACCATCACTCAATGAAACCTGACCATGCGTGCAAGTGTCACTAACTGCATAAACTTCGCGATCTACAACAGCAATTAAAATATCTTCGCCAGCAACTTCAACTCGATGAGGTTTACCATCATTGAAGTCGGCTAAGTAGCCAACTGGAGCAAAATCAACTGACAACTTAGACTCCTGCAATTCTGTCTTCAATTGCAGCTCGAACTCGTTCGTTGATTGAAGGCACATTAATAAGCGTGAGTAAATCTTCAAAGAAACCACGCATTACAAGTTTGCGGGCCTCATCTTCTGATATGCCGCGAGACATTAAGTAGAAAAGCTGTTCATCATCAAATCGACCAGTTGTGCTGGCGTGACCAGCACCGATGATTTCACCGGTTTCAATTTCAAGATTAGGAACTGAATCAGCCCGACCGCCGTCACTTAAAATTAAATTACGGTTGATTTCATATGTGTCTGTACCAATCGCATTGGCGCGAATTAATACGTCACCAATCCAAACAGTGTGAGCACCCTGACCATCAACTGCACCTTTGTAAACCACGTTACTGCGGCAGTTATCAACACTGTGATCAACGAATAGGCGGTGTTCAGCATGCTGACCAGCAGCTGCAAAATACAAACCAATTAATTCGGCAGCACCACCGGAAGCTTGGTAATTAACACTTGGCAAAATACGAACTAGATTTCCACCCAATGTCACAACAACGTGCTTAACCGACGCATCTTTTGCCAGCGAAATTCGGTGATGTGAAAGTTGGACAGCATCATTTGCCCAGTCTTGGTATGAAACAACTACTAGGTTTGCACCGGCGCCAACGTTAATGTCGACGTTGCCAGCGAATGCACCACTGCCTGAGTAATTCATGATCACTGTTGCTCGGGCTTGGTGCCCGATATTTATATCAATTTGTCCAGCAACTGTTTTACCGTCAGCGCGCAGATCTAGTTGGATTGGCTCAGCAATCTCAACGTTGTTCGGAATAGTTAACGAAGCAACTTGAGTTGTGTGCTCGAAGCCAAAGGCTGCAACGCGGTCTGTAAAACCTTTACGTTGATCGCTTTTTGCAACTATTTCAAACTTGGCGCCACCTAATTCAGCAGCGGAAACTTGAATATCGCCAGCAATCTTTGCTTCACCCGAAACTAAACCAGCTGAGCGTTTGATTGGCGTAAAACGCCACTCTTCCTCGCGCCCATTGATTTCTGGAAATTCATTTGCACTAAATGCGAAGACACTAGGTGCATGATCTAAAGCAATTGTCATTCTTAACCAACTGCCCCTTCCATTTGAAGTTCGATTAGTCGGTTTAGTTCAAGTGCATATTCCATTGGAAGTTCACGAGCAATTGGCTCGACGAAACCACGCACAATCATTGCCATCGCTTCATCTTCACCAAGTCCACGACTCATTAAGTAGAACAACTGATCTTCAGAGACTTTTGATACTGAAGCTTCGTGTCCAAGTGCTACGTCATCTTCACGCACATCAACGTACGGATAAGTATCCGATCGAGAAATGTCGTCAACAAGAAGTGCGTCACACTTAACGGTGCTCTTTGATCCATGGCAACCTTCAAGTACTTGGATTAATCCGCGGTATGAAGTTCGTCCACCACCACGAGCTACCGACTTGCTGATAATTGACGAGGAGGTGTTAGGCGCAGCGTGCACCATTTTTGCACCAGCATCCTGATGTTGTCCTTCACCGGCGAAAGCGATCGAAAGTGTTTCACCTTTTGCGTGTTCACCCTGAAGCCAAATCGCTGGGTACTTCATCGTTACTTTAGAACCAATGTTTCCATCGACCCATTCCATCGTGGCACCTTCATGTGCAACAGCGCGCTTAGTAACTAAGTTGTAAACATTGTTCGACCAGTTTTGAATTGTGGTGTAACGGCAACGTGCACCCTTTTTCACAATGATCTCTACCACAGCTGAATGTAATGAGTCAGATGAGTAAATCGGAGCAGTACAACCTTCGACGTAATGGATGTAAGCACCTTCATCAACGATGATTAGCGTACGCTCAAACTGACCCATGTTTTCAGTGTTAATCCGGAAATAAGCCTGTAACGGAATATCTACGTGCACACCTTTTGGTACGTAAATAAATGAGCCACCTGACCAAACTGAAGTGTTCAGAGCTGCGAATTTATTATCGCCAACTGGAATGACGGTTCCAAAATATTCTTTAAATAATTCTTCATGCTCGCGTAAACCGGTATCGGTGTCCACGAAAATAACACCTTGTTCTTCTAGGTCTTCGCGAATTTTGTGGTAAACAACTTCACTTTCATACTGTGCTGCTACACCAGAAACTAATCTTTGTTTTTCAGCTTCTGGGATACCAAGGCGATCGTAAGTGTTTTTAATTTCTTCTGGAAGATCTTCCCAAGTGTTCGCTTGCTTTTCAGTTGAGCGCACGAAGTACTTGATGTTGTCGAAGTGAATGCCACTTAAGTCACTTCCCCAATTTGGCATTGGTTTCTTTTCAAATAATGACAAACCTTTAAGGCGCATATCAAGCATCCATTTCGGTTCATTCTTAAGCGCCGAAATATCTCGAACTACTTCTTCGCTCAAGCCACGTCGCGCATTTAATCCCGCATCGTT
>CAJBBC010000116.1 GCA_903951185.1 uncultured Actinomycetes bacterium | reverse complement strand
TCTGGCATTTTTGCCGTAGGTGACATTGTTCCTGGGCTTCAACTAGCCCATCGCGGATTCCAACAAGGTATTTTTGTGGCTGAAGAAATTGCTGGATTGAACCCAGCAACTATCGATGAAACTGGAATTCCTCGAGTAACTTACAGCGAACCTGAAATTGCTTCGATTGGGTTTACTGAAGTTCAGGCTAAAGAAAAATTCGGTGACATTGATACTTACGAATACAACTTAGGTGGTAACGGTAAGAGTCAGATTTTAGGAACTGCCGGATTTATCAAGTTAATTCGCAAAAAAGATGGTCCAGTAGTTGGTGTTCATATGATCGGTTCACGTGTTGGTGAACTTATTGGTGAAGCTCAACTTATTTACAATTGGGAAGCTACCGCAGAAGATGTTGCTCCCCTAGTCCACGCGCACCCAACCCAAAATGAAGCACTTGGTGAGGCGTTCCTAGCTTTAGCTGGTAAACCGCTTCACGCCCACGCATAGATCTTAAGAACAAACAGAAAAGGAGTGGCCGACAGTGAGCACAACTGTTTCGATGCCCCAACTTGGTGAAAGCGTTACTGAAGGCACAGTAACGCGTTGGCTAAAGAATGTCGGTGACACTGTTACTGCCGATGAGCCATTACTTGAAGTATCTACCGACAAAGTTGATACTGAAATACCTGCTCCAGTAAGCGGTGTATTAACTGAAATTATTGCTGGCGAAGACGCAGTTGTTCTTGTCGGCGGTGCCTTAGGTGTTATTGCAGAAAGTGCATCTGCAAGTTCGCCGACCGCAACACCTACTCCAGCGCCTGTGGTTGCTGCACCTGTTGTTGTGCCGGAACCAGTATCGGCTCCTGAACCTGTTGCTGTTCCAGAACCTGTTGCTGTGCCAGTAGCTGCGGCAAATCCAACACCAGCTAGTAACGGTGCGAGTATTCCGGTATTACTTCCGGCACTTGGCGAAAGTGTTACCGAAGGAACTGTGACACGTTGGCTTAAAGCTGTTGGTGATTCAGTTGCGGCCGATGAAGCGATCCTTGAAGTTTCTACTGACAAAGTTGATACTGAAATTCCGTCCCCAGTTGCTGGTGTGCTACTTGAGATCACCGTGCCAGAAGATGGAGTGGCCTTAGTTGGTGGGCAATTAGGGTTAATTAGCAGTAGTGCAAGTGCCCCAGCAGCTCCAGTTGCTCCGGCGCCAGTTGCGCCAGCCACATTAGTCCCAGCACAAAGTGCACCACGTACGCCAAGTGCACCAAGTACACAAAGCGCGGCGCCAGTACAAGCAGCTGCGCCAGTTACGCAATCACCAGTTACGCAATCAACAATTGATAACTCGCAGACTTACACAACACCGCTAGTGCGCAAATTAGCGGCACAACTAGGTGTGGACTTAACCAAAGTTGTTGGCACTGGAGTTGGCGGGCGCATTCGAAAAGAAGATGTAAGTGCAACTACTCCGTCAAATGCTCCAGTAAATATTCCTGCTGAGCGACCAGTGGAAAGTAAGCCTCATACTGCACCTGCTGCAGTTGGAGTTAGTGCTAAAGCTGCCGAACTTCGTGGCAAAACCGAAAAGATGACTCGACTTCGCACTGTCATTGCTGAGCGAATGGTCGAATCATTGCAAGTTTCAGCTCAACTGACCTCAGTTGTTGAAGTTGATGTTACGCGCATCGCTGCCCTTCGAAATAAGTCCAAAGCTGCATTCGAACAACGTGAAGGGGTAAAACTAACCTTCCTACCGTTCTTTGCCAAAGCCGCTTGCGAAGCATTGAAGCAGTACCCAACAGTTAATGCTTCAATTAACCAAGTTGAAGGAACTGTCACTTATTTTGAAGCCGAACATCTAGGTATTGCGGTTGATACTGAGCGAGGTCTACTTGTTCCAGTAGTCCGTGACGCTGGCGATCTAAATATCGCTGGTTTAGCTCGCAAAATAAGTGAGTTAGCAGAACGCACCAGAATTAATAAATTATCGCCAGACGAATTAAGTGGTGGCACATTTACTATTACTAACACTGGTAGCCGAGGTGCACTTTTTGATACACCTATCATTAATCAGCCACAAGTTGCGATTTTAGGTACCGGCGCAGTGGTAAAGCGACCTGTAGTTGTCGCCGATTCAAGTGGCGCTGACGTAATCGCTGTTCGGCAAATGGTTTATCTAGCTTTAACTTATGATCACCGCTTAGTTGACGGCGCTGATGCTGCTCGATTCTTAAGTACGATCAAAGCCCGCCTTGAAGAAGGCGCATTTGAAGCGGATCTAGGACTTTAAAACTAAGTCGCATTTATTCGCGCAATCCTGCACACTATAAGTATGCGTATTGCAATAGCTGGATCTTCAGGACTAATTGGCTCGGCTTTAGTTGACCACCTTCGCAGCCAAGGCCATGAAGTGTTACGACTTGTCCGACGACCAAGTAAATCCAGTTCAGAAGTTACTTGGGATCCTGCGAATGGTGACATCGACCTCTTTTCACTAAACGGCGTTGAAGTTTTTATTAATTTAGCTGGGGCTGGTGTTGGTGACCGTCGCTGGACCGCAAAATATAAAAAGGAAATTCTAGATTCACGCGTTTGGTCGACAACCACAATGGCGATTGCTGCCGCGCAAATTAAACCAAAAGTTTTTATTAACTCAAGTGCAATTGGCTACTACGGCGATACCGCAGATCATGCAGTGGATGAATCTTCGCCAAATGGCACTGGCTTCTTGGCCGATGTTGTTAAACAATGGGAAGCTGCAACTGCAGCTGCGCAGCTAGCTGGAGTGCGCGTAGTAAAAATACGAACTGGTTTGGTGGTGGCTGCTCATGGCGGCGCTTGGCAAAAAATACTACCGATATTTAAATTAGGTTTTGGCGGAAAACTTGGTAATGGCAAGCAGTACTGGTCCTTTATTTCGCTTCGCGACCAGATTGCTGCAATTGATTTTTTGATTAGTCACCCTGAGATTTCTGGACCAGTTAATTTAACTGCCCCAAATCCAGCCACTAACCTGCAAGTTACGAAGGCTATGGGCAAGGTTTTGAAGCGGCCAACTTTATTTAGTGTGCCAAGTTTCGCGTTGAAGGTAGTTCTAGGTGAATTTTCGCAAGAGGTTTTAGGTAGCGTCCGAGTAATACCTAAAGTTCTGATGTCGGCTGGGTTTGAATTTAAAGATCCTGATATTGTTAGTGCAGTTAAAACGCTTTAACGAAACTCGGGGATATGAGTAATCTGCCAACAAAGACTGATGTCGTTGTTATCGGCGCGGGTTTAGCTGGATTGTCAGCAGCCAGACGCATTGCAATTTCTGGCCAAAGTGTTTGCGTACTCGAAGCTAATGATCAAATTGGCGGTCGAGTGCGCACTGATTATGTTGACGGATTAATTTTAGATCGAGGTTTTCAGCTTTATAACCCCGCATATCAAGAAGGCGCAAGAATTCTAGACATGAAGGCATTAAACCTTCAGTCGCTAACTGCTGGCTTAATAGTCTCAATTGATGGGCGGCACTATAAATTAGCTGATCCAAGAGCAGAACCAGCCTGGGCTGTAGATTCACTTTTAGCTCCGGTTGGTTCAATAAATTCCAAATTGAAATTTGTTAAATACGCTTTACAAAATGCATTTGGAAAACAAAATTTTTCTAGTTTTGATCAACGAACTGATCAATTCTTGCGTCGTAAATTTGGCAAAGAGTTAACCGACCAATTACTTCGTCCATTCTTGGCTGGTGTTTTTTTGGAAGATGATTTAGTCACATCTAAACGATTCTTTGATGTGGTTTTAAAGAATTTTGTTCAAGGTAAACCAGGTGTGCCCGCTAATGGCATGCAGGAAATTCCTAAACAACTTGCCGCTCAACTTCCATCGGGAGCCATTAATTTAAATACCACTGTGACTGCGATTAAGCCAGGTCAAGTGCAAACAAATGCTGGCATGATTAATTGTCGAGCGATTATTTTGGCGGCTAACGCCAGAAGTGCGGCAAGCTTGCTCCCAAGTCTCAGTACTCCCGCTAGTCATTCAGTCACCACTTGGTATCACATTGCTGATTGCGCTCCGAGTGAGCTAACTGAAGGCCTTGGCACATTAGTTGTCGATGGCAAAAGATTTAGTAATGGCACAGCGGACCCAACTAAACCAGTAGTAAATACCGTGGCAATCTCAAATGCAGCGCCAAGTTACGCCAGTAACGATCGAGTTTTAGTTTCAAGCTCTGCACTTGGAGTACACGACTCAACGCAATCTGAATCGGCAATTCGAAGTCACTTATCTTCGCTGTATAAAACTTCGACTACAACTTGGCAGCATGTTGCAACTTATCCTGTTCCAGATGCACTGCCGGCAATGTTGCCACCACATCAGATAACTCAACCGGCGCGACTAGGTGATGGCATTTATTTAGCTGGTGACTACCGAAATGTTTCGTCAATCAATGGCGCATTTGAAAGTGGCCGGCTCGCTGCTGAGGCAGCTATCGCTGACAGTATTTAAAAACTAGCGATAGTCAATAAAACTAAATATTTACGTTAGCTAATTAAGCCTGGTTGCAAAGTTGTTTCAGAAACTTCACCGTTTAGCTTTTCCACACGATAAGCGCGCGCAGCTAATTCTGGTGAATCAATTACAACTTCAACTGGATCGATCCCGGCGTAAACTATCCCGGCATGGTCATCTGTTGCATAAGACAGCGGCAAAGTTTCATTCGCAACTAGTGAATTTAGTAATGGCCTGCGCTGCGCTTCAGAATCGTAATGTACGCCGTTACCCCAGGGTAATAAAGCTAGACCATTTGTAATAGTTTCTAATTTTGGTCCAAACGAATCTGTTGGGCCGCCAACATGCCAGCAAAGTGAGCCAGCACTTACACCACCCAAAACCACACCACGTTCCCAAGCATCGCGAGCGGCAGTATCAACACCGTGCAATCGCCAGAGAGCTAATAAGTTCGCAACTGAGCCGCCGCCAACCCAAACTAAGTCAGCCCGTCCAAAAGCTTCATCTACTGGCACATTAGGTTGCGTAAATAAAGCTAAGTGTTCAACATCAACTGCTAATTGTGAAACAGCTTGGTAACTTGTGGCTAAGTAGCTTTTATCGTCACCGCTGGCAGTAAGTACAAATAAAACCCGAGGCCTAGTTTTCCCGGTTAATTCAAGTGCCCTCTTGAAAATTCCACCCGGGGTAACCACACCCCAACGATCGGTTTGATTAAACCCACCGCTGGAGCCAACGATATATTTTTTTACCATCTGGATTGGACTCGGTTCAAACTTCTTTGCTACAAGCTACTTTGCCAGAACTAGTGGCTCTTCAGTTTTGCCTAATTTACTTGGCCACCAAATTTTGGCACCAATGTCATAAGACAAAGCTGGAACTAGAAGACTTCGCACGATGATGGTGTCAAGAAGTACACCAAACGCAACAGCGAAACCTAGTTCAACTAGGAATACCAATGGCAAAGTGCCCAGCACTGCGAAAGTCGCGGCTAGTACTACACCTGCTGATGTAATTACGCCACCAGTGACAGTCACACCCTTTAGAATTCCAGGTCGGGTACCAAGTTTGATTGCCTCTTCTCGAATACGGGTCATCAAGAAGATGTTGTAATCAATACCAAGCGCCACTAAGAATACGAAAGCAAAGAGTGGAAAAGATCCGTCAGTACCTTTGAAATCAAATACGTGCGTGAAGACTAAATGGCAGATACCTAAAGTGGCACCAAACGACAGCACAGTAGTTGCCATCAAAAGTATTGGAGCTAACAAACTACGTAGCAGTAACGCCAGAATAATTCCGATAACTAACAATGCCACTGGAATGATTAAGTTTCGATCACGCTTATTAGCTTGTTGTAAGTCATAACTAACTGCAGTTGAACCACCAACTAATGAAGTTGGACTAACTTCGTGAGCCACTTCACGGATCCCTGGGATGTAATCCTGAGCTTCCACTGAATCAGCTTGCTTATCTAACGTAACTTCCAGGCGAACTAAACCATCTACATATTTAATTTCTGGAGTAGGCATTCCGGGAATTGCCATCCCAGTCAAAGTCGGTGTTACCGAAGATACGCCAGGTGCACCAGAAAGTGCAGTGGTTAACATACCTAGATCATCTTTCGGTGCAACGATTACTGTTGGGTCACCTTGACCAGCTGGGAAATGTTCAGCCAGTTTCTCTAAGCCAACAACTGAGTCTGGATTACCAGTGAAAGCATCAGTTTGGGAAAGGCCATTTGTATTTAGCTGGGTAGCAAACGCTAAGGCTGCTAGTAACATCGCCGAAGTGGTAATCCAAGTTCGACGAGGATTCTTACCAACTGTGTTTGCAACTTTATTCCAAACGCCAGTTAGTTTTTCATCAACATCGTCATGACGTGGAATACGTGGCCAGAATATCCAGCGACCTACTAAAACTAAAATTGCTGGTAACAAAGTAAGCATCACAAGTTGCGCAGCTAAAATACCAATTGCGGAAACTGGACCTAAACCACGCACTTGAGCTAAGTCTGAAAGGGATAGCACTAGTAAACCGGCAATAACAGTTAGACCAGAAGCAAGAATTGGTTCGAATACACCCTTAAGCGCAACCCGCATTGCTGTGAAGCGACTGTCGTAATGGTGTAATTCTTCTCGGTATCGAGCGATTAATAGAAGTGCGTAGTCAGTAGCAGCACCAATTACCAAAACTGACAAAATACCTTGTGACTGTCCATCAAGTTTGATGATGTCGTTCTTGGCAAGTAAGTAGACCACGCCACCGCCAACAGCTAAGGCCCATACGGAACAAAGTAGTGGAATGAACCATAGGAATGGTGAGCGATAAACAAATATCAAAATAATTGCCACCACAATGAGTGTGGTACCAAGTAACGAAGTGTCAATCGTGCCAAAACTGTCGAATAAGTCAGCCAAGATTCCGCCGATACCGGTGACATGTGTTTCAAATCCACCGACAGCTTCAGCTTGAGCTCGCAAAACTTCGACAATAACCGGAAGTGCTGGTTCATTATTTGCAAGCGGCGAAGCTAGCACTGAATCATCTAACGGCACAGACATGATTGCGGCTTTACCATCTTGAGATGGAATTGGGAATATTTGCGAACCTTGGGCGATGAAATCCTTAAGTGTTTTACCATCGCTTTCCGGCACCGGTACATTACCTAGATTTTGCGCAAATGCGTTAAGTGCCCCAAGTGTTGATTCATTTACATCACCGGTGAAAACAATAAGCGCAGGTAGTACGGAGGTATCTTGGTCAACGAATTTAGTAGCCAACTCGCCAGCTTTAGTTGACTCAGCTGAACTTGGCAAGAAGCCAGAACTGTCATTTTGCTGAACACTTGATAATTTTCCGAATAACGGTCCGGTGGTGCCGCCGATTCCGAGCCAAGCAACAATGAAGAATATTGCTAGCCAAATAGGTTTACGGGCTGATTTTTGTTTTTCTTTTCGTCGGCCGTGCTGAGCCATTAAAGGTTCCTTTAGTTCAAAATACTGGGAATGTCTGTACTAATTCTAATTTAGAAAGAATTAAATCGCGCATTGGCGGTGTACTAACCGTAATTTTGGGTTGAAATCAGTAATTTAACTAGTTGGTTATCGTGAAATAGGCTGGCTGGGTGCCGATCGTTATCGATAAATCGCCCCTTGAATCAGGGTTATCTGATTACGGCCAAATGTGGGAATTGCAACGAGAACTACATGCAAAAGTTGTTGCTAATAAGTCCCAAGACACAGTCTTGTTAACTGAGCATGCCCCGGTTTATACCGCTGGTCGACGAACTGAAAGTTTTGAACTACCTACTGATAACACACCAGTTGTTGAAGTTGACCGAGGTGGAAAAATAACCTGGCACGGTCCCGGGCAACTTGTCGGCTACCCAATCTTGCACTTACCCGCTGCCCTGGACGTGATCGCACACGTACGTCGAATCGAAGAAGTATTAATCGACACATGTGCTGACTTGGGTTTGGTAACAAGTCGAATTAAAGGACGCAGTGGAGTCTGGGTTACTGACCAAGGGATCGATCGGAAAGTTGCAGCTATTGGTGTGCGTGTGGCACAAGGAGTAACAATGCATGGCTTTGCACTAAATTGCGATAACGATCTAAATTGGTTTGATCGCATAGTGCCTTGCGGTATTTCTGATGCCAGCGTAACTAATTTGGCAAAAGAACTTGGCCAGCCGATGGCAATTACCTCGGTTCTGCCAATCCTTGAAAAACACCTACATCGAGTGTTTGATCCAATCGCTGATTTAGCCCAGCAGCGAAGCGCTTAAGATTAAAACATGTCTGATCCGTACTTAGCGCAGCCAGCCGAAACTGGCCCTCGACTACTGCGGATTGAAGCACGCAATTCCCAAACACCAATCGAACGCAAGCCAGCCTGGATTAAAACCAAACTAAAAACTGGACCAGAGTATTCCGAAATTATGAGTTTGGTTAAAAGTGGTGGCCTACATACAGTTTGCCAAGAAGCGGGCTGTCCGAATATTTATGAATGTTGGGAAGATCGCGAAGCGACATTCTTAATTGGTGGCGACCAGTGCACCCGCAGATGTGACTTTTGTCAAATTGCCACCGGTAAACCACTTCCCCTTGATCGAGATGAACCAAGGCGAGTTGCTGATTCAGTTGCCACAATGAATTTGAAATACGCAACTGTTACTGGAGTAGCGCGTGATGATTTACCTGATGGCGGAGCTTGGCTCTATGCCGAAACGATCCGGGCGATTCACCAGGCTGTACCAGGCTGCGGTGTCGAAATGTTGGCTCCGGATTTCAATGCTAAACCTGAGCTCTTAAAAGAAGTTTTCGATTCAAACCCAGAAGTGTTTGCACACAATATTGAAACTGTGCCAAGAATTTTTAAACAAATTCGCCCAGCATTTAATTACGAGCGATCACTTGGAGTTATTACGGCAGCAAGAGATTATGGCTTAGTTACTAAATCCAACTTAATTCTGGGTATGGGCGAAGAAATTTCGGAGATCGAACAAGCGCTGCACGATTTACATAATGCTGGCTGTGATTTAATCACAATCACGCAATACTTGAGACCATCGCTTCGTCACCATCCAGTGGATCGCTGGGTTAAGCCGGAAGAATTTGTCCGATTAGCCGAATATGCCACTGAAATCGGTTTTGCTGGCGTGATGAGCGGCCCGCTAGTTCGCTCTTCTTACCGCGCGGGCCGGCTTTACCAGCAGGCCATTGCTGCTCGGAACAGCTCCACCGTCTAAAGTTAAAGTTATGTCTGCTTCAAATCCTGCTCCGCGTAAACAGCGTTGGTACAAACAAGTTCGCGAAACATATTCATTTGCATCTGCTGAAATCTCTTTCCTAAGCCTGAAACTACTCGGTATTTTTGCCGCCGTATTCGCAGCGTTCTATGCGATTGGTGTCGTACTTGAACAACAAATCCTGATGGGAATAACTGCATTCTCAGTTGCGGTGTTGGTTACGCTAATTATTTTTGGAAAAATGGCTGAACAAGCTGCGTACCGCTCGATTGAGGGACAGATCGGTGCAGCCGGTTCTGTTCTAAATGCACTTCGTGGTGCATGGTTCGTTTCAGCAGGCATTGGTGTGGATAAAAACCAAAACATTGCGCACCGAGTAGTCGGTCGACCAGGCATTATTTTAGTTGGCGAAGGAAGTCGACCAGGTTTACTTTTAGCTGAGCAACGCAAAGCTCATGCTCGTTATGTACCAAATGTGCCGATCCATGAATTTATTGTCGGCGAGAACGGCATAACAATTTCAAATCTACAAAAAAGTATTAAGAAACTTAAGAAAGCATTACGACCTGCAGAAGTTACTGACGTTCGTCGCAGATTAGATGCGCTACCTAAGTCAGCTTTCCCGATTCCTAAAGGCCCACTACCTCAAGGACGTAAGGTGTCACGACGCTAATGGATACTACTTTTATTACAGATTTCATCGGTACTTTAACTACTACCCAGTGGATTATTGCAGCTGTGGTTGTGCTTTTACTGGCTAAAAAATTAATTAAATTTGCGATTATCGTTGGTCTAATAATTTTTGTCGTCTTGCCGTATTTGAAAAGCTCTGGTCTATTAAATTTTGAAATCGATCAAGCCGGAATACTTAAGACAGTTTTAGAGCAACTCGGACTTTAGTTCTAGCGAGTTCGAACGGCAATTGATTTTGTAATTTTGTCGTGTAACCCACGACCATCGCGATCCCAAATTAAAGCTGGGATCGCAAGTCCCAAAAGTAAAGTACGCAAAACAGTTGGAATTGTTCCCAGTTTTTTGCCATCCACAGCTCTTATGCCAACGCCCAAAATCTGCTGACCGAAGCTTGCCCCGATCAAAATAGTAAATACCGTAACTTGGCAAAGGAAAACACTTAATGCCAAAACACTTGATTGCACACTGCCATAAGCAACTCCAGAAAAAATGGCAGTGACTATTAAGTTGCTGGTGAGCCAGTCAATAACTAGAGCGCTAAGGCGACGACCCATCCGAGCAACGGAACCTGGACCGGTTTGAGGCATCCCAAGTCGTTGCCCTGGATAACCGAAATCCATCCCCTGCTGTTCAAGGGCAGCTCTTGGGCCTTGGAGCCAAGAGCCAATATCTTTACGATCCATGAAAGTCAGCCTATCTGGGGTTATCGACAAACCGCTGAGTGAAAAACTTGGTTGGGACGACACGTAACAAAACTGAAACACATGAGACACGGTTTTGAAATCGAATTCGTCTAAATTGCAGTTGTAGCCAGTCAAATTGCTAGCTACCTGCGGCGAAATTATGGAGGATGGATGTCCAACTTAGGTCTGAAAACAGCCCAAGATGTCCTTAAATACATTAAAGATAATGACGTTAAATTCGTAGATGTTCGTTTCTGCGATTTACCTGGCATGCAACAGCATTTCAATATGCCAGTTGAATCAGTCGATGAATCTTTATTTAAAGATGGCCAGATGTTTGATGGTTCCTCTATCCGAGGTTTTCAATCCATCCATGAATCAGATATGAAGTTAATTCCAGATGTAACTACTGCATTTATCGATCCATTCCGCACGGCAAAAACATTAGTTATGAACTTCTCGGTCCGTGATCCATTTACAGATGAACCATATAGCCGTGATCCAAGAAATGTGGCTGCAAAAGCTGAAGCGTACTTAGCTTCAACGGGCATCGCTGATACCGCATTTTTTGCACCGGAAGCTGAGTTCTTCGTATTCGATTCAGCGCGATTCAGTACTAGTGCAAATGGTTCATTCCATCACGTAGATTCAATTGAAGGCGCTTGGAATATGGGTAGCGAATTCAATGCCGATGGATCGGATAACCGTGGATACAAAACTCGAGTTAAAGGTGGCTACTTTCCGGTATCCCCGACTGATCAAATGGCCGATTTACGTGACTCAATGGTTACCAAACTTGGTGAAGTTGGATTACTTGTGGAACGTTCACACCATGAAGTTGGATCAGCGGGCCAAATGGAAATTAACTACCGCTTCAACACTTTGTTAAAAGCTGCTGACGAAGTAATGCTTTTCAAATACGTAATCAAGAACCAAGCTTGGGCGCATGGTAAAACTGCAACATTCATGCCAAAGCCAATTTTTGGTGACAATGGTTCAGGTATGCACGTACACCAATCTTTATGGACAAATGGAAAGCCACTTTTCTACGATGAGCGCGGTTACGGTGGGTTATCTGACTTAGCTCGTTGGTACATTGGTGGCATTCTTAAACATGCACCTTCCCTACTCGCTTTTACTAACCCAACTGTGAACTCTTTCCACCGATTAGTGCCGGGTTATGAAGCTCCAGTTAATTTGGTTTACTCGCAACGTAACCGTTCTGCTTGTATTCGAATTCCAATCACTGGCAGTAATCCAAAAGCTAAGCGCATTGAATTCCGTTGCCCAGATCCATCAAGTAATCCGTACTTAGCTTTCGCCGCATTGCTAATGGCTGGGTTAGATGGCATCAAGAACAAAATCGAACCAATGGCTCCGGTTGATAAAGACCTATACGAGTTGCCACCTGAAGAAGCTGCGAATATTCCTCAAGTGCCAGCTTCCCTGCCAGAAGTATTAGCAGCTCTTGAAGCCGACCATGACTACTTAATGGAAGGCGGAGTATTCACCCAAGACTTAATTGATACTTGGATTGAGTACAAGCAGACTGCCGAAGTGGATTATGTGCGGTTACGTCCGCATCCAGCTGAATTTGAGTTGTATTACGACTTATAAAGCAAATAATGAATAAAACCCCTAGGTAAACACCTAGGGGTTTTATTTTGCAGTTAAACTAAACACATGATCACAATGTATGGCGCCCAATGGTGTGGCGATTGCCGTCGTTCTGCGGCATTACTAAAGGAACTTGGCGTTAACTACGATTACGTGAATCTCGAGGAAACTCCAGAAGCTACCGAAAAAGTAATAGAAATCAATGGTGGCGCCCAATCAATTCCAGTAATTGTGTTTGCTGATGGCACGCATTTAACGGAACCTAGCGACCCTGCATTGCGCGCAAAACTTGAAGAGCTTGGCGTAATTTAAAAAATTAAGTCGTACCTTCGGTAAATTTCATCTTGCATCCAGCCTCGACCCTCGTATAAAGCTTGGGCAGGCGAATTAGTGTGTGCGGTACGTAACCAAATCCGAGTTGCCCCAGATTCTTTTGCACTTTCTTCGGTCACCTTTATCAACTGATCGGCAATGTGTTTACCGCGATGTTCCGGGGCAACGAATAAATCGTTTAATAACCAGATCCGACTAAGTGAAACAGTTGAAAAAGTCGGGTAAGACTGAGTGAACCCTACTAAAGTGCCGTGGTCATCGGCAACAAAGACAACACTTTCTTGATTCTTAATCCGTTCTGTTAAATAACTTTCAGTATTTGGATTCGCATCCTGTTTATAAAAAGCGCGATACTGCTCTACTAATGAGGTTAGTGCCGGTACATCGGCAACTGTTGCTAAACGTATTTGAAACATAGTTAATGCTACTTCTGTTCGTTAAATAGTCGAGTTCCCAAGACTAGTAATGCTATTCCCAGACCCATACTTGCTAATGCGCCACTAATACCCTCGACGTAACGACTTAATAGTTCAATTCCCCCGATTAACATCGCACCAATACCACCAGCCAAGAATGGCCACTTTCGTCCATACATGTACAAAGCTAAAAACATTAAGCCGCCGGCTATTTCTAAAGTCGGCACAAACCAGTTTCCAAACTGTTCGCGAAACCCCTGCGAGGCAATAAACAATGTGCCGATAGAACTAATCGCCACACTCTGCCACTGGCTGAAAAGTTCTTTTTCGGCTACATAAACCCATACTCCGCCGATAACAAATAAGCCTAGAAAGGCATAATTTGGCCACTCATCGCGACCAAATAATTCAATGAATATCAATGCGCCAAATGCAAAGACGGCCACATTTGTACAAACTATTTGGGCAATTACGCCAACGGCAGTTTTTGCTCGCTGGTAACCAAAGACTGAAACTACGCCGGCACTAACTGCGCAGAATATTGCGATCGTGGGAATAACCCACGGTTTTGGATTAACCCAATAATTGGCCTCAGCGTCATTTTGCGGAATCCAAAATTGAGTAAGTACTAAACCAATGGTGAATGCAGTTAAAGCTGCGGAGCCAGTGAATAGTGTGGCCGCTAACCGACGATTAACGTCTGTACTAATTACCCGACTTAATCGATACGCAGCAATGAATAATAATGCGGCCGCAACTCCAATAACGCCGGGTCTACCCCAGGTGCCTAGCTGATCCCAAGTTTGGCTGAGGAGTAAACCAGCAGAAACAAAAACAACTGCACCGCCAACAAATGTCAGCGCCTCCGAAAACAATGATTTACGACTTCGGCCATCACTAGCTAATCCAGAATCCTGCATAGCTAGTTGAGCAGCTAATGCTTGACTGGCATCTAAAGTTCCACGATCAACAAGAGTCCGCAGAGCTGGTTTCAGTTTTTCATAATCGCTCATAATTCAACTCTATGCCTGAATAAATCCATTTGGCCCTAAATGTATTGTTACTTTCAAGTGGGATAACACGAGTATCCTTAATAAATGCGCCAGTATCTTGAATTATTTAAATTACCTGGCGTAAAACGTTTAGTTGTAAGTGCACTACCCGGTCGATTTGCTTACTCGATGATTCAGTTAGCAACTTTTTTCTATGTTAAAGATGTGACTGGATCAATTACCCTGGCTGGCTTTGCTACCGGCTTAGAGACTCTAACTTCAGCGCTAACTGCCGGAATTCGTGGAAGTATTATTGATCGCTTTGGTCAGTTCAGACCATTAAGTATTTTTGTACCTAGTTGGGTACTAATGGTTTATTTACTTACTCTGAATGATGATCGAACCTGGATTTTGGTAACCGCAGCTTTAATTGGTCTAGCTTCGCCACCGATTAATCTTGCTGCGCGCCCACTTTGGCGTGATGCCGTCGGGCCAGCAAACTTACGCACGGCTTATGCAATCGACACAACCATGATGAATGCAACTACTGTGCTTGGTCCGGTAGTGGCGACATTTTTAGCTATCGAATTTGGAGGCTTTGCCGCCCTTTGGCTGACGAGCGCCACCATGGCAATTGGCGGTTTCTTGATGATCACCATGCCACTATCCAGAAACTGGATCCCTGAAAAATCTATTCCAGGCACTAGTTCACTTTGGCGAAGTCGCGCTTACCAAGTAGTACTTCTTGAAGGAATGATATTTGGTTTAGGTTGGGGTCTACTTGAAATTTCTATTCCCTCTTATGCCTCTCTAATAGATCGACCTGAATTATCAGCACCTTTGCTTTCAACCCTTGCCTTAGCCAGTATTTTTGGAGGCTTAGTCATTGGCGGACGCAAATCATCAATAACGCCGCTTAATGGTTTTAAAGTAGCCGGATTATGTGCTGCTATAACGGCAGCACCACTTGCGTTAACTGTGCCTGGAATTTGGATGGGTATTGTTTTAGCTTTTCTTGGATTAGCGATTGGTTTTGCTCAGGTTTATCACTGGGAAACATTAGAGGCTATTCGACCTGCTGGAACTGCTACTTCAGCGCAAGCTTGGCTATGGACTCTAGAAGGATCCATGCTTGCCGTCGGAGCAGCACTAGGTGGCTACCTAGTTGAACAAGTAAATCCGCAATTCGCTCTAGGCTTAGTTTCAATTTCACTCGCCGGTGCTACCGCTTTTATCTGGCTTTTTGGCAGTCGGTTCTTACAAGGTGCTAACCGCCCACTTTCCGAAGTAGAGAAAGTTGCTGCTTTGGCTGATTTAGAAACACCACTGGAATAAACGCTATAAGTAGAAAGTTCTAGATATTAGAGTAATAATTAATTACCGACGATTTAGAAACAGAAGCCATGGCGAAGTCAGCATCAAAAACAAAACAACTTACCGGTCTGGATTGGTTGCGTAACCGGATGGAAACTTTAGGCTACAACTCGTTAGAAGTTGTAGCTCAGGAAATTGGCATTAACCGCGGCAATCTTTACCGTTACTTCTCGCTCGAAACAAGACCAAGCGTGGCACTGCTTCCTGATATGTGCCGAGCGCTGAAATCGTCGCCAGCTGAAATTCTAAAAGCGTTGGAAATTTTAGGGGCGGATGATCGCTTGTGATCCGTAGTTTAAACATGGATCAGTTGTAGTCACCATCTGTTGGCTACTTGCGTCACTCACAAAAACTCGGTGCGGAGCATCATCATTTTCATAAAGTGAAGTCAGCGCCCACTCAACTGCTTCATGTAAATCAGTTCGACAAGTTTCAAGCGCGTGATTCAAATTATGGCTTGGGTTAATGGAAATCCGAACTAGTGGACCAGATAATTTTTCCACTATCGGCTGCACAATTTGGTCACTGAGAACTAACTCGATCACTAATTCCCCTTGATTTTCTGCAATAACTTTAGATTTATCCGGTGTTGCCGATTAACATCATACTGATTTAAGTCCAGTAAGACCCGAATCGAAAACTACTTTCTATAGTCAATAAATCTCAAAGCTCTGACAAATTTGCCAAGTTTGCTTGAGATTCAACGGAATTAGATTGACTCGTTATGGTTAAGTTGTGGAAGATATTAGGTCGGCATCTGGTGAACAAGAGCTGGTAACTAGAGATCAGGCTGCCCAGTCTGATCAGCACCACCCAATCCGCAATCAGATTCGCGGTGTTGGTTACTTCAGTCGGATCGGGCCAGGTATCGTAACTGGCGCTGCCGATGACGATCCATCTGGAATTGGAACATACTCACAAATTGGTGCGACACAGGGTTACCGCAGTCTTTGGGTAGCACCAGTTTTACTGCCCTTCGCCTTTGCCATTCAGGAGGCCTGCGCCCGAATTGCCCTGGTTACCGGTGAGGGTTTAGCTCGCGTAATTAAGCGGCGTTTTCCGGCCCCAGTTTTGTATTTAATGGTTGCCTTAGTGGCAATCGCAAATACGGTAAACATTGCCGCCGATTTAAGTTCAATGGCGGCAGTTATCCGAATGTTTATTCCGGCGAGTCAAATTGTTGTCGTTGTGACCGTCGCCTTAATAGTTTCTATCGCTGAAATTTTGATTCCTTACCATCGGTACGCCAAAGTTCTTCGCTGGCTCTGCCTATCCCTTTTAAGCTACGTAATTGTTCTATTTGTAGCTGATGTTAATTGGGCTTTGGTCTGGAATGGTTTAACAAGTATTTCGATTACTTGGTCGAAAACCGATTTAACAGCCTTGATTGCACTTGCTGGTACAACTATTTCTCCTTACTTATTCTTTTGGCAAGCCGCGGAGGAAATGGAAGAAGGCCTACATGCACCGGATATTTCGCAAACTCACGTAAAAGCAATGCGTGGTGATGTACTGGCCGGAATGTTTTCTGGCGTGTTTGTCATGTTTGCGATTATGACAACTTCTGCGGCAACTCTTTTTGAGACAGGGATTACAAATATCACTTCGCCCGAACAAGCGGCGGCTGCACTTCGACCAATCGCTGGAGACTTAGCCGGATTGTTATTTGCGCTCGGCATTTTAGGCACCGGGTTGCTTGCTGTTCCGGTATTAGCTGGTTCTACCGCATACGCGGTAAGTGAGGCATTCGGTTGGCGTGAGAGTTTGGAACGTAAACCGAGCCAAGCTAAACAATTTTATGCTGTGATTGCAGTATCTATGGCAATTGCATTGTTGTTGAATCTTCTTGGAATTAACCCAATGCAGTCATTAGTGCTAGCTGCGATCATTAATGGTCTTACCGCACCAATTTTGATGTTTGTTATTTGGCGTATTTCACGAGATAAGCAATTACTTGGACAATGGCATGCGCCTTGGTGGTCAAGTTTGTTAGTTGGACTTGGTGCAATAGCCATGACGGCTTTGCCAGTCCTTTGGTTATTTGCTAGTTAGTTTCCAAATGCTTGGTAAAACTGCGCCAGCAGCAGCAGCTTTGATTAAGTCACCAACAATAAATGGTGTTACGCCATTAGAAATCGCCCAACTCAAACTATTACCAGTGAACTGAGCTAACCAAAGCGCACCAAAACTGTAAATCACAAATGAGCCAACTGCATAAGCAACTACGGTGGCCTTAACTTTTTTAGTTACGCCAAATTCAGCAATCCGACCAACTACGTATGAGGCGATAATAAAGCCAACTAAATAGCCGCCAGTAGCACCGAATACTTTTTGGGCACCACCTGCGCCACCAGCAAGAATTGGTGTACCAGCAAATGCTAAAAGTAAATAAATAGTTTGTGCAGTGACTGCGCGGTTCGCTCCTAGTGCGGCAGCGCCAGCCAGAACTGCAAAAGTTTGAAGAGTTAGCGGTACCGGTGTAAATGGCAGCGGCACTGCAATTTGTGCACTAACGGCTGTTAGCCCAACGAGTCCTAATACTGATACAGCACTGCGGACTACTGAATTCTTTACCCAGCGGTCAACTAAAACAGGGCTGGTGGTTATTGCACTCATTAAAACTCCTTGAATACGTACTTCGTAGCCTACCTAGTGAGCCTAAATTTAGCGTGTTCTGGGGTATTTTCCCCGGCTAAGAGTACAAATCCTAGGTAATAGCCTTATTACCTAGGAGGTTGTCGTGCAGCATATTTCAAGTGACCAAATTGATCAGTATTTAACGTTTCCTAAACTTGTTGAAAATTTGCGCGCAGCATTTCAAGCCGATTGGACTACCCCTGTTCGGGCACATCACACTATTTCGGGTATTGGTGCCGACAAAGTTTTATTGTTAATGCCTTCTTGGACTGATCAAAAAGCAACACCATATATCGGAGTGAAAATTGTTGCCGTCGTCCCCGAAAATGGTCAGCGCGATTTACCAAGTATCCATGGTGTCTATTACTTAATGAATGGTGAAACTGGACAGCCATTAGCAACTATGGATGGGGCGCGCTTAACAGTTTGGCGAACTGCTGCTGCTTCAGCACTTGCTAGCACTTACTTATCTCGCCCAGAAAGCAAAGTGCTAACTATGATTGGCGCCGGCGCACTAAGTCCATTCATGATTAAAGCCCATATGGCAGTTCGCCCTATTGAAGAAATATTTCTCTGGAATCACAATATTCGAAATGCGCATACATTAGCTGAGAAGTTACGCAGTGAGGGTTTGCCCGTAACTTCGCATCCAGATTTAGTTAGTGCAATTGGTAAGAGTGATAGTGTTTCGGCAGCAACGTTAACTAAAACTCCGCTAATTCCTGGCAAGTGGCTCAAGCCGGGTACACACGTTGACACAGTTGGTGCTTTTACCCCAGAGATGCGCGAAACGGATGATGAATTAGTAGCGCGTGCAAGTATTTTCTGTGACACATTCGCTGGCGCATTACATGAAGCTGGTGATTTAGTTATTCCAATATCAAATGGAGTGATTAAAGAATCAGATGTATTAGCCGACCTTTATAAATTAACGCGAGGCGAGCATCCAGGTCGTAAATCAGCAGATGAAATAACTTACTTCAAGTCGGTAGGTACTGCAGTTGAAGATTTAGCTGGAGCAGTGGCTGTTTGGAATAGCGCGAAATAAATGGATCAAAACTTAACACCTTACGCAGATGCTATTGCGGCTTACAGCCAACGCGGCTATGCAAAATTTGCCACACCTGGTTTCCAGGTTGCCAGCTCGGCGCAGCAATCAACAGCGCAACCAGAATTAGTTGAACTTTTTGGACACGCACTTTTAGCCGGAGATGTCCCACCCCTAATCGAAGGGATTGATCACGGTACTTACCCAACACCTCTTGATAAATCACTTGAATTGGCAGCTGATGCTTGGGGCGCCCGGCGGACCTGGTTTTTAGCCAATGGTGCTTCAATGGGCAACTTGACGGCCTGTTTAGCTATCCGAAATTTCGGCACAAATATAGTTGTGCAACGCTCAATGCACTCATCAGTTATCGATGGTCTAGCAATAACTGGATTAGTCGCGAACTTTGTCCGACCCTCAGTTGACATCGAATTAGGTGTGGCTAATGGCGTAAGTGTTCAAGATTTAACTGAAGCTCTTCGAAATACGAAAAATCCCGTTGCCGCTTATGTAATAACGCCGAGTTACTTTGGCGCAGTTGCTGACGTGGCAGGTTTAGCAAAAGTTGCGCACAGTTTTAATGTTCCACTTATCGTCGATGAGGCCTGGGGTTCGCACTTTGGTTTTCATAACCAATTGCCAACCAATGCAATTCGACTTGGTGCGGACTTAGTAATTAGTAGCACTCATAAACTGGGCGGCTCACTTTCACAAACTGCGATGTTACATCTTGGTCACGGTAGTTTCGCCGATGAACTTGAACCATTTGTTGAGCGGGCATTTCGATCAATGCAGTCCACAAGTGTCAATTCACTACTACTCGTGTCATTAGATTTAGCTCGGAAACAACTTGCCGTCAATGGCAAAACGACAATAACTAAATCACTTGCTGGAGCGAATGCAATTCGAGCTGGGATTAAAGCTGCTAATCGCTTCACTGATGCTGGTGATCAACTAAAAAAACATCCTGATGTTTACGAAATTGACCCGCTTCGAATTGCGATTAATACAGCGGTTGGCAATATCTCAGGTTATGAAGCGCGATCAATATTGTTTAATGAATTTGCCGTACATTGCGAAATGGCTACTGAATCAACTTTGGTGGCATTGATTGGTGCTGGTGCCACACCTGAAGTTGATCGACTATTGACTGGATTAGCTAATTTGCCAATCCGTGAATTGAATCGCACTGACCAACTTTTGCTGCCAATTGCCGGAGATCGCCAGATGTCAGTCCGAGATGCTTATTTCAGTAAGACTGAAGTCATCCCGGCTGCTGCTGCAGTCGGAAGAGTTTCAGCCGATAGTTTGGCGGCATATCCACCTGGGATTCCAAATATTTTGCCTGGTGAAATCATTACAGCCGAGAATGTTCACTTCCTCCAAGCAACAATCCGTGCCCCCTTTGGTCACGTGCGTGGTGGCGCCAGTAAGGATATGACGGCTTTTAGAGTCGTAACTTAATCAGTTTGTAATTTCTTGGTTGCCATAAAATTCACGCATCACAACTTGTCGAGCACGTCTAGTTGTCCGGCGGTAGTCATCAAGTAGTTGCTGTCCCCCGCGCAGGCCATAGCCAAGTTGGTAAGCAATTCGGGCTAAATCCGCAAGATCAGTTGGCACTGAATCGCTGGCTTTACCTTTAACTAACATCATTGCGTTACGGACTTGAGTGGCCAAATTCCACGCGTCGATTAAAGCCTGGGTATCGTTTTCATTTAGTAATTGGAGTTGGCGAGCAGCTGTTAAAGCTTCAATTGTTTTTGTAGTTCTTAAGTGTTCGTATTGACTTCCAAATTTCAATTGAATTACTTGAACTAACCACTCAACATCACTTAAACCACCAGGACCAAGTTTTGTATGCAGCGTCGGATCAACTCCACGCGGCAGGCGCTCAGCTTCCATCCGTGCTTTTAATCGACGGATATCTCTTAATTGGGTTTCAGCTAAACCGCTACCTTGATACCTGATTGGATCAATTAAGTCAGTGAATTTCTTTGCTAACGCTAAATCGCCAGCAGTCGTCGTGGCTCGAAGTAGTGCTTGCGTTTCCCAGCCAACTGACCAGTTTTTGTAGTAAGAGTTAAAGGATTCAAAACTTCGAACTAAAGGTCCACTCTTACCTTCTGGACGTAAATCAGCATCGATTAATAATTCCGGATCTGGACTTGGTGCCATTAATAGACTGCGTAAATTATTAGCTAACTCGTGTGCAATCAATTGAGAATTTTCAGGATCAACACCATCATCAAAACAGAACATCACATCAGCATCACTGCCATAGCCGAGTTCAGCTCCACCGAATCTACCCATCGCAATTACTAAAAATGGTGGGTTACTTTGGTTATTGGCTTGGAGTGCTTCTAAAGTGCCAACGATTGTGGCTCGGGTTATGTCAGTCAGCGCTGTACCAACCTCCTGCACATTTAATTCATTTAAAATATCGGCACTACTAATTCGAAATAGTTCGCGTCGCCGAATTGCTCTGATTGCCGTAACTGCTTCAAGTTGATCCTTGGAGCGCGAACTAATTGCCGAAATCTCCGTAGCTAATTCGCTAGCACTTCTTGGTTTAAGTAAATCTGTGCTTGCTAAAAGGTTTACTGCCTCTGGCGCCCTAAGTAATAAATCGGTTGCGTACTTACTTGTTGCCAAAATCTTTGCTAGTCGCTCTGCAGTTGCCGATTCATCACGAAGTAATCGCAGGTACCAAGGTGTGGTGCCAAGCGCTTCGCTAACTTGTCTGAATCCAAATAAACCTGAATCAGGATCAGGTGCCTGAGCAAACCATTGAAGCATAACCGGAAGTAAAGTGCGCTGGATAACTGCTCGACGTGAAACTCCCGAAGTGAGTGCCTCTAAATGTCGAAGAGCTCCCGCCGGATCTTTATAACCAAGTGCACTAAGCCGTGCACTTGCTGCCTCTGGCGAAAGGCGCGCATCAGAAGTATCTAGTTTCACAACCGCATTTAGCAGTGGGCGGTAAAAGAGTTTTTCGTGTAACCGCCGAACTTCACGGGCGTGCTTTTTCCACTCTTTCGTTAATTCATCAATCGGATCAAGACCAAAACCTAATGAGCGACCTATCCGTCGCTGTGCATCCGGATCTGTTGGCATCGTATGTGTGCGACGAAGTCTGAAAAGTTGAATCCGATGCTCAAGTGTTCGTAAAAACCGATAAGCCGTTGACAGAGTGGCGGCATCCTCTCGAGCAACATAACCCCAAGTAGCTAACTGTTCTAAAGCTAAAAGCGTGTTTGGATTTCGGACTAATTCATCAGATCGTCCATGAACCATCTGCAGTAATTGGACGGCAAACTCAACATCACGTAATCCGCCGCGACCAAGTTTTAATTCGCGCTGCTCGTCTTTGGCCGGCAAGATTTCAATAACCCGCTCACGCATAGCTTGTGTATCTTCAACAAAACCTGGCCGACTGGCGGCTCGCCAGATTAGTGGATCAGTTACGCGAATGAATTCTTCGCCGAGTTTCATATTTCCGGCCATCGGTCGTGCTTTTAATAATGCTTGGTACTCCCATGATTGGGCCCACCGCTCGTAATAGTCCAAGTAACTTTGCAATGTTCGAACTAAAGCGCCAGATTTACCTTCTGGCCTAAGGTTGGCATCAACTTCCCAAATAACGCCTTGAGTTGTTTGGGTTGAACATACTTGCATTATTTTTTGGGCTAATTTTGTCCCGATATCAACGGCACTAACTTCATCAACAGCCTGAGCGTCAGAACTTGTAAACGCCGGAGCGACAATGAAAAGAACATCCACATCACTGACATAGTTGAGTTCACGTGCGCCGCATTTACCCATAGCAATAACTGAAAAATCAACTTTGTCACTGTCTTGAACTTGGGTTTTAGCAATAAGTAATGCTGTTTCAAGTACGGCGTCAGCTAAATCACTTAATGCTGTTGCAACGCCGGGCAAAATAGCGGTACTTGATTCTTTAGCTTCGATATCGATTGCTGCAATAGCGGCTACTTCTCTACGGTAAGCAATTCGCAAACTATTTAATGCGCTATCCCAATCATTTATTGGCTTAACTGCAGCTTGTAAAGTTTTTAGCATTTCGGTTCGTTCAGAAACGCCTTGGATATTTGCCAGATGGGCTACTTGATTTGGATTTCGAACTAAATGCTCCCCAAGTGCAGCGGACGATCCGAATAAGCCAGATATTCGAAGCCATGTTTTCGGCTCCCAGCCACCAACATCAACTGCGCCCGTTTCAATCAACGCAGCTAAAGTGACTAAAGCTAAATCTGGATCTGCCGAAAGGCGAATATGTTCAAGGGCCGTATCTAAGATTTGATTTCGTTCAATTGCAGCCAAGCAAGTTTGAGTATCTGTAAATCCCAAGCGTGCTAATCGGGCTGTCGTCGAACTTTCGCGAGACACTATTAGTTCGCCCGTATTTCCTCAGCATGAGTGTCCAGAACAAGCTTGGCCCAGCGCTGGAATACCGGTCGCCAAGTCTCAATTAATTCAGGTTGGACAGCTTGCACTTCTGCCACAGCTTGCTGCGGTGTTTTCCCTAACTTCTTGAGCACACTGTCTTTCGGTGTTGCCCAATCTTCTACTGTCTGCGTAGTAACTTCAGGATGGAATTGCATACCGTAAACGTTTTTACCCATCCGGAAGGCATGTACTGGACATTCTGGTGTGCTGGCAATTAACACAGCGTCGTCTGGCAAATTAACTATGTAATCTTGATGCCACCCAGTCACTGGTAATTTTTGTCCGGCTAATTCGCCAAAAAGTTGGTCATCCGAAACTTCTGAACTTATCTGCACTTGGACTAAGCCGGCTTCAGGTTTTGGAGTACGAACTGACTGACCATCAACTGCAGTAGCTAAAATTTGCGCACCAAGACAAATCCCAATAAATGGAAAATCTTGAGCAATTGCATCTTTCATTAATGCGCGCTCTGGTGTCAGCCAATCAAATTCTTCATCATCATGTGCACCCATCGTTCCACCAAGTGCAATTAATCCGGCGTATGCAGCGGGAATTGCACCGGGCACTAGCTGGCCTAAATGAGGCTTAATAATGTCAACTGTTAATCCAGCTTCAGTTAGCCATTGTTCAACTAAGTCCAATGGTGCAATTGGATCATTTTCGATAACAAGTACGCGAGGATTCATCTAAAGCACCGGCAAATATCTATCAAGTTCATACGGTGTAACTTGAGCGCGATATTCTTCCCATTCAGCTCGCTTATTACGCAAGAAGAAATCAAATACATGTTCGCCTAGTGTTTCAGCTACTAATTCACTACGTTCCATTAGCTTGATGGCTTGGCCCAAGGACTGTGGTAATTGATAGATACCCAGAGCATGGCGTTCGGCATCAGTCAATGACCAAACATCATCTTCAGCGCCTGGTGGTAATTCGTAACCCTCTTCAATACCTTTTAGCCCGGCTGCAAGTAATAAGGCAAAAGATAGATAAGGATTGCAGGCCGAATCTATTGATCGAATTTCGACGCGAGTTGAGTTACCTTTTGCTGGTTTATACATAGGAACTCGAATTAGAGCTGAGCGATTATTGTGTCCCCAACACACATAAGAAGGGGCTTCGCCACCGCCACCCAGACGCTTGTAAGAGTTAACCCACTGGTTTGTTACTGCAGTAAATTCTGGAGCATGTTTTAGTAAGCCAGCAATAAACTGACGGCCGGTTTTACTTAATTGATATTCAGCGCCGGCTTCATAGAAAGCATTTTTATCACCTTCGAATAAAGATAAGTGGGTATGCATACCTGAGCCAGGAAATTGGGCTAATGGCTTTGGCATAAACGAAGCATAAACACCTTGTTCAAGTGCTACTTCTTTCATCACAACTCGGAAAGTCATGATGTTGTCGGCGGTGGTGAGCGCATCTGCGTAACGCAAATCAATTTCCTGCTGACCTGGCGCAGCTTCGTGGTGACTAAATTCGACAGAGATACCCATGGCTTCAAGCATGGTGATCGCCTGGCGTCTAAAGTCATAACCGACGCCACTTGGCGAATGGTCAAAGTAACCAACTTCATCTACTGGAATTGGTTGAACGCCGCGCTCTGGTTGATTCTTAAATAAGAAGAATTCAATTTCTGGGTGTGTATAAAAAGTGAAACCTAAATCAGCAGCTTTACTTAGCGCCCGCTTTAAAACATTTCGCGGATCGGCAAAAGAGACATTTCCATCTGGCATGTTAATGTCGCAGAACATCCTGGCCACGCTATTGGCATCACCGCGCCAAGGCAGGATCGAAAAAGTTTCTGGATCAGGCTTAGCCAACATGTCAGATTCATAAACCCGGGCGAAACCTTCAATTGCCGAACCATCAAAACCGATTCCTTCGGCGAAAGCTCCTTCTAATTCAGCTGGCGCGATGGCCACCGATTTAAGGGTGCCTAGTACGTCAGTGAACCAAAGGCGAACAAAGCGGATATCCCGCTCTTCCATAGTTCGGAGTACAAATTCAGTCTGCTTATCCATCCCCCTATATTCCTTTGTTTGCGTTACAGCAGTGTTACAGGATCGCCCCTAAATCTCGATTGTTTTGTCCAGCCCACACCGCCGATACGCTTAAGAAGTGGAAATACTTCGGTTGGCTTTAGGTCAGGTAAATCCCACAGTTGGCGACTTTTCCGGCAACGTGGCTCTCTGTATAAATACAGTGCGAAATGCCGCCAACCAAGGCGCCGATCTCGTGTTACTCCCCGAGATGGTTATTACTGGCTATCCAATTGATGATTTAGCACTGCGTCCGTCTTTCCAGGCTGCTTCTAGTGCGGCTATCGCCGATTTAGCCACTCAATTAGCCAAAGCTGGCTTTGGCCACATTTTGGTTATCGCCGGATTCTTACGCGGTACCGATAGCGCTGAGTCAGCAACACTTGGTGTGCCTAGAGGCGCTCCGATGAATAGTGCCGCGGTAATTTTCGATGGCAAAATCCATGGCCACTACAACAAGCATCATTTACCGAACTACGGGGTGTTTGATGAGTTCAGACATTTTGTGCCAGGTAATCAATCGATGGTTATTCGCGCTTTTGATACTGACATCGCAATCGCGATCTGTGAAGACTTATGGCAAGACGGTGGTCCAGTAGCGCGGGTTGCCCAAAGTGGAGCAAGCCTTTTGCTAGTTCTAAATGGTTCACCGTACGAGCGCAATAAAGACGATATCCGTTTTGCGTTAGTGGCTAAGCGCGCGAGCGAAGCTAATGCAACTTTGGCATACGTAAATATGGTCGGTGGGCAAGATGATTTAATTTTCGATGGCGACTCAATCGTAGTTTCGCCAACTGGAAAATTACTGGCTCGAGCAAACCAATTCGTTGAAGAACTATTAGTTGTAGATATTCCAGTTCGTAAAGCGGGCACTGAATCGGCACTAGCAAGTGGCGAGAAAGTTCTTGAGTTAGCAGCCACTAAATCCTTGGCTAAACCAGAAATTGCCATTACCCAGAATGAGCATCTACCCCAGTACGCCGAGTTATACGGCGCTTTAGTTCTGAGTTTGCGTGACTATGTCGCCAAGAATGGGTTTAAGTCAGTATTACTAGGTTTATCAGGTGGCATAGATTCAGCGCTTGTGGCAACAATCGCCTGCGACGCCTTAGGCCCAGATCGAGTATTTGCGATTTCACTACCCTCGGAATATTCTTCCGAACATTCAAAATCTGATGCCCAAGATTTAGCTACTCGAACGGGCTTGAATTTAAGAACTATTTCGATTGCCCCGCTAGTCAAAACCTACTTAGCTGAACTTGGTTTAACTGGCTTGGCCGAAGAAAACTTACAGGCCCGAGTCCGTGGCACAACTTTGATGGGTATTTCAAATCAAGAGGGTCACTTAGTTTTAGCAACTGGCAACAAGAGTGAGCTATCGGTGGGCTACTCCACTATCTATGGCGATGCAGTTGGTGGGTTTGCACCAATTATGGATGTGCCAAAAGTTGATGTTTGGGAATTAGCAAATTGGCGGAACGCCCAAGCCAGCGCTCAAGGCTTAACTGAACCGATTCCGCAATCCAGTATCACCAAGTCACCTAGCGCCGAACTGCGCCCTGGCCAGCAAGATTCAGATACTTTGCCCGACTACGAATTACTCGATGCAATCTTGTATCAGTATGTTGAATTAGACCGCAGTAGCCAAGAGATTATTGCCCTTGGCTACCCACAAGATGTTGTCGTGAAAACACTGGCGCTAACGGATCAGGCTGAGTACAAACGTCGCCAATATCCGCCTGGCCCGAAAGTCTCCGGTAAGGCTTTTGGCCGGGATCGCCGGATGCCAATGACCAGTAAATGGCGCGAATCTTAAAATCCTGCAATAGTTAAGTAGTAAGTATCCGGGGACCAGCAATGGCCTCGAGGTCGGAGTACATCATGGTTAACCAAGGCACGCAGCCGCTTTATGGCGGAAAATCAACGCGGCGAATTACCACAGCTGACTTAATGTTGGCAAAAGAACGCGGCGAAAAATGGCCGATGATCACTTCGTATGACGCCATCACCGCAGGCATTTTCGATAGTGCTGGTTATCCAGTTGTGCTTGTTGGCGATTCATCAGCCATGGTGGTTTACGGATTTGATTCAACGATCCCGGTTACTGTTGATGACCTCCTTCCGCTCACTGCAGCGGTAGAACGTGGCAGCAGCCGAGCCATGGTTGTGGCCGACTTGCCATTTGGTTCGTATCAAGAGTCCCCGCAACAAGCGCTAGCAACATCAATGCGCTTTCTAAAAGAAGGTAATGCGCACGCCGTAAAAATCGAAGGCGGTGCCCATATGGTGCCTACTGTTGAACTGCTAACTAAGTCAGGTATTCCAGTGATGGGACATATCGGATTGACCCCACAATCTGTGCATCAAATGGGCGGGTATCGCGTTCAGGGCCGCGGCGAAACAGCGGCGCAAATTATTGCTGATGCAAAAGCGCTCGAAGCTGCTGGCGTTTTTTCAATTGTGCTTGAAGTTATGCCAGCCAAGTTAGCCGCCCAAATAACTAAAGCTTTGCGAATCCCAACTATTGGCATTGGCGCCGGATCGCAGACAGATGCCCAGGTAATCGTGTGGCAGGATCTGTTGGGTTTAACCCCTGGAAAGCCCGCCAAATTCGTGAAACAGTATGCCGATTTACATACCGTTATCACTGCGGCCAGTAGCGCTTGGGCTAAAGATGTGGTTAGCGGCGCCTACCCCGATCAAGATCATTCCTACGAATAAATTATTTAAAATCACAATCGGGTGTGCCAGACTTAACCGTGCCAAAACTACTTAGTAATTTAGCGCTGGATCTGACGCCGCTTAAAACTAATAAAGATTTTAGAAATCTTTGGCTAAGTTCGCTGATTACTCGCTTTGGTTCAATGATTACCTACGTTGCTGCGCCGTTCCAGATTAAAGAGCTCACCGGCTCATATTTGGCGGTTGGGTTTCTTGGCTTAATCGAGATTGTTCCGCTAATTATTTTTGGACTTTATGGTGGGTCGATTGCTGATCGATATGACCGTCGAAAAGTAATCCTTTGGTGTGAAGTTGGCTTTTTAGTCCTTAGCTCGATCTTGGCGATTAATTCGATGGTTTCTAATTCTTCAATTTGGGTTATCTATATTGTGGTTTTGTTAATGGCTAGTTTGAATGGCATCCAGCGACCATCCCTAACTTCTTTAGTACCGCGCATAGTTCCAAAAGAGCAATTACCTGCAGCCAGCGCACTTGAAAGTTTCACCCACAATGCTGGTTTCTTAATTGGTACTTCAATTGGTGGACTTATTGTGGTGGGTTTTGGAATTGATTGGGCATACATAATTGATGTTTTTACTTACGTAATTTCCGCTTTTTTCCTCTTCGCTTTGCCGACAATTTCAGTGACTAATCCCACCGAAACGCCACATTTCAAGGCCATTCTGGAGGGGGCAAATTACGCCTGGAGCCGCAAGGATTTACTAGGTACTTATTTAATCGACACTGTGGCAATGGTCTTTGCATTTCCTAATGCATTATTTCCATTCCTCGCTGACTACTTTGAATCGCCGCAAGCACTCGGTTTACTTTATAGCGCTGGTGCAGTTGGTTCGATTATCGCAACT
Source organism: uncultured Actinomycetes bacterium (assembly GCA_903951185.1). Taxonomy (GTDB): domain Bacteria; phylum Actinomycetota; class Actinomycetes; order S36-B12; family UBA5976; genus UBA5976. The sequence continues at coordinate 18,892 of CAJBBC010000116.1, read as the reverse complement.
TCAACAAGTGGCTGGATTAAGAAAGTAAATCGTCATGGCATGGCAGTTGTCTACGCGGCTTCTGTTTGGGGAATTGGAATTGCCATCGTTGGATTAACTGATTCACTTTCGATCGCGTTACTGGGCTTAGTTATTGCCGGAGCCGGCGACACAGTCAGCGGATTATTTCGGAGTTTGATTTGGAATACTTCGATCCCCGATGAAATCCGCGGACGCATGGCCGGGATCGAATTACTTTCATATTCAGTTGGACCGCAATTTGGACAGCTCCGTGCAAGTATTTTTGCAAATTATTTTGGACTTCAACGTGCACTTCTATCTGGTGGAATTATGTGTACGGTGAGTGTTCTTGCATTGGCTCAATCATTGCCAGCACTGCGAAATTACCTTGATTTAAAGGAAAAAACGCCCATATAATTAAATTTTTTTAGTAAAAAAATCGATCAAAATTTAAAATATTTACTCAATATTTTTAAAAAAATAATTGCGACACGCTAAAAACAAATATGCGAATTTGCGTGCATATCACACGTTATGTCTGGCACTCTTGATTCAAAGAACCTTCGGGAAGTCCGAGGGTCTTACCTCGAGGAGGACCTGTGGCTGCCAAGAAGACCACAGCACGTAAGGCTGCAGCTAAGAAAGCTGCACCAAAGAAGGCTGCTAAGCGCAAACCAGCAAAGAAAGCTGCTGCAAAGAAAGCTGCACCAGCGAAGAAGGCTGCTAAGCGTAAACCAGCGAAGAGAAAAGCTGCTAAGAAAGCTGCTCCAGCTAAGAAGGCTGCCAAGCGCAAGCCTGCTAAGCGCAAAGCTGCTAAGAAAGCTGCTCCAGCTAAGAAGGCTGCCAAGCGCAAGCCTGCTAAGCGCAAAGCTGCTAAGAAGACAGCTGCTGCTGCACCTGCTAAGAAGGCTGCCAAGCGCAAGCCTGCTAAGCGTAAAGCTGCAAAGAAGTAAGTTTCCCCTGCTTCACGGAAAAACCCCAGTTGGAAACAACTGGGGTTTTTCTATTTCCTCTAAACTGATCTTCAATGACTCCATTAGCCGGCAATTTGGTACCAGGTGAAATTTCACCGATGCGCGATGTACCCGCATCAATAATTCGACCAGAGTATGTCGGCAAAAAAGCTCCTACTAAATCTCCTGACTCAGATATTCGAGATTCTGCGACAATCGAAAAAATGCGAGTTGCTGGCCGAATCGCTGCCGAAGCTTTGATCGAAGTTGGTAGACATATTCAACCCGGTGTAACAACAGACGAGCTAGATCGAATTGGTCATGAATACGTTTGCGACCATGGTGCCTACCCGTCCACCCTTGGCTACCGAGGTTTCCCTAAGTCACTTTGCTCAAGTGTTAATGAAGTGATCTGCCATGGCATCCCAGATTCCACAGTCTTACAAGATGGCGACATCTGCAATATCGACATCACGGCTTTCATTGGTGGCGTTCACGGTGATACCAATGCAACATTTTTATGCGGCGAAGTTGATGAAGAATCTCGGCTCTTAGTAGAACGTACTCACGAGTCGCTAACCCGAGCTATTGCCGCAGTTGCTCCTGGCCGTCCAGTGAATGTGATTGGTCGAGTTATTGAGTCTTACGCGAAGCGGTTTGGTTACGGGGTGGTCCGGGACTTCACTGGCCATGGGGTGGGTACCGCTTTTCATACTGGCTTGATTATTCCGCATTACGATTCCGCCGAGTTCGACACAATTATGGAAGTTGGCATGACTTTCACTATTGAACCGATGTTGACCCTAGGAACTTATATATGGGATATGTGGTAAGACATCTGGAATGTGGTCAGAAAGGATCGACTACGAAGTGCCCAATTTGAACATACCTTGGTTGTTACGCCAACCGGGGCTGAAATATTAACTAAAGCGTGAAATGACTCAAACTAGTTTTTCAGCGCAGGTTGTAACACTGTCAATTGATATTGGTGGCAGTGGAATTAAATGTGCGTTACTTAATGCGGCCGGCGAGATGATTTCAGAGCGCCAACGAATAGACACTCCTTACCCATGTCCCCCAGAGCGTTTGCTGACTGCGCTAAATGAATTAGCGGGTGGATACTCTGGCTATCACCGGGTTTCGGTCGGTTTTCCAGGTTTAATTCGAAACGGTCAAGTTAAGTTAATCCCTTCGCTAACTAGGGCTTCCAAAGACGGGTTAACAGATCCTCAACTAGTTGAAGCTTGGCAAAACTTTGAACTCGCTAAAGCACTAGATACGGCTTTTAAAGTACCGGTACGCGTAGCCAATGATGCTGACATTCAAGGCAGTGCAGTTATAAAAGGCGTAGGTCTTGAGTTGGTGATTACTTTAGGTACCGGGTGCGGATCAGCCCTATTCAACGACGGAACGCTACTGCCGCATTTGGAATTAGGCCATGGCCCCTTTCGAAACGGCCAAACTTTTGAAGAGCAATTAGGTAATGCCGCCCGCAAAGAAATTGGAAATGATCGGTGGATTAGTCGGGTTAATAAGGCCATTCCGGCTCTTGAGGCGTTTATCTTTTTTGATCATCTCTACCTCGGTGGTGGAAATGCTCGCCACTTGGCTCAAGTTGAACTGGGTCCTAAGGTGACTTTGGTCGAAAATACGGCAGGTATTTTAGGTGGAATCAAAATTTGGGAACTTTGATGCTGTTATGTAATTGCAGTAGGAACCAGAATTAGTTCAATTTTCAATTAATAGTTTAAAATCAATTTATGACCAAGTGGCTATCTAAAGACCAACAAGTCCACTGGCGTGCCTGGATCACCGCTTCGAGTGTGCTTCCAGAATTACTAAGTCGTGAGCTTCAAGAAGTATTTGGCTTAACTATTAATGACTACGAAATCTTGGTACGTCTTTCTGAATCACCTAACCGACAAATGCGAATGAGCGAGCTGGCTATTAAGTCGCTGCTCTCACGCAGTCGCCTATCTCACCAAATTGATCGTCTTGAAGATCGCGGCTATGTAACCCGTCAGGCATGTGAAGATGATCGCCGCGGTCAGAATTGCACTATGACCAATAAGGGCTGGGAAACTTTAGTTGCCGCTGCCCCGATCCACGTTGCCGGTGTTCGACGTCATTTTGTGGATCAACTCAGTGCAGCTGAATACGAAGCACTTGGTAAAGCAGTTGGCAAAATCGCTAGCCATTTAGACAAAGAAATAGAAAATAGTTAGTCAAATTCTTGAGTAGAACAAATTTTGGCTTTGAAGTAACTAAAGAACTTAAGCCACAAAATTCAGCAGACAAGCCAGTCGGTCGTGCTGGAGTTATTAAAACTCCACACGGTGAAATACAAACCCCAGCTTTCATTCCAGTTGGCACTAAAGCAACAGTAAAATCTGTTTTGCCAGAATCAATGGCTCAATTAGGCGCCCAAGCATTACTCGCAAATGCTTATCATCTTTACTTACAACCAGGTGCTGACTTAGTTGACTTAGCTGGTGGCGTAGGTAAATTCATGAATTGGCCTGGGCCAACTTTCACCGATAGCGGCGGCTTCCAAGTGCTGAGTTTAGGTGTTGGTTTCAAAAAAGTTCTGGCTATGGAGTCAGTCACCGTTAGGTCAGATGATGTAATCGCCGATGACAAAGAACGTCTTGCCCACGTTGACGACGATGGAGTGACTTTCAAATCACACCTTGATGGGTCGATGCACCGATTCACTCCAGAAATTTCAATGCAAGTTCAGCATCAACTGGGCGCAGATATCATGTTTGCTTTTGATGAATGCACTACGTTAATGAACACTCGCGAATACCAAATTAATTCACTTGAGCGCACCAGGTTATGGGCATTGCGCTGTATTGCTGAACATGAAAAATTGACGAAGGAACGTGCCAATAAGCCGTATCAAGCACTTTTTGGTGTTATCCAAGGCGCTCAGTATGAAGACCTCAGACGCCTTGCAGCTAGCGACTTAGGGGCAATGGATTTTGATGGTTACGGGATCGGCGGTGCTTTAGATAAAGATGCTTTAGGCACGATTGTGCGCTGGGTTACTGAGGAACTACCTGAATCCAGGCCAAGACATTTACTCGGCATCGGTGAGCCAGAAGATATTTTTGTGGGCGTTGAAAGCGGCGCAGATACTTTCGACTGCGTATCCGCCTCGCGAGTAGCTAGAAATGCTGCTGTCTACTTTCCTACTGGCCGAGTAAATATCTCAAATGCTAAATACCGCCGCTCATTTGAGCCGTTAGTTCCAGGTTGCTCTTGTTATACCTGCACTAATTACACTCAGGCCTACTTGCACCACTTAGTCCACGCTAAAGAATTACTTGCCCATACCTTGCTCACCATTCATAACGAATATTTCATTGTGAATTTAGTGGCGAATATTCGCAAAAGTATTTTGGCTGGAAATTTCTATGAATTTAAAGAGGAATTCCTGGGAACTTATAGCTACCAGCGCGGTTAATTAATTTGCGCCAGCGACGTAACTAGGTTCGTTTGCTTTTACTTTGGCGATAACTCGGTAAGTCACTGGCAATAAAACAACCTCAAGTAACGTCTTGTACAGATAACCAACTATTACATAATTCACAAAATCTGCGCCGGTGATCACGCCGTAAAAAGCTATGGTGCAAAAAACTAAAGTGTCTGCTAATTCGCCGACTGCAGTTGAGCCAATTAACCGAACCCAAAGCGAACTTTCCTTAGTGCGCTGCTTTATTTTTGCGAGCACCCAAGAATTAAGGATTTGCCCTAACAGAAAGCCGCAAACACTGGCCAGCACAATTCTTGGCACAAACCCTAAAGTCGCTTCGAATGCACTTTGGTTTTCCCAGCCCGGAGCCGCTGGTGAAATTTGAACTAAATAGAAAGTCAGCGCTGAAAGTACAGCCATGGCAAACCCAACAAGAATTACGCGACGAGCAGCCTTGAAGCCATAAACCTCAGTCAGGACATCGCCAGTGATGTAAACCAATGGAAATAAGAATGCCCCGCCATCAACGATCAGTGGACCGGCAGAAATAAGTTTTGTTGCACCGACATTTGAAATGATTAATAAGCCGACAAATACCGCTGAAACTATTGGGAAATAGCTATTTGCTAACGCGGCATAACTTACTTGCGAATTATCGGATCGGGTCACTGACTAATTCAACCATGTAGTTAGTCTAGAAACTGTGTCAGAAACAGCCCCTAGCCGCGAACTAACCCAAATTCAGGGGCGAACTCTTAAAACTTTAGCTTCGGCACAAATCTTGAGTGGGATCGGTGTAGCGGGCACAGTGGCTGCCGGTTCATTACTGGTCACTTCGATTTCAAATTCCGAAACATTAGCTGGTGTAGCCCAGACTTTCAGTGTGCTCGGCGCAGCTTTCATGGCATTACCGTTGGCCAATTTAACTCGACGAGGTGGACGACGACTTGCCTTAAGTAGCGGATATTTTATTGGCGCAGTTGGCGCAGCGCTTGCAGTAGCCGGCGGGGCAACTAAAAATTTGCCACTTATTTTTGCTGGAACTTTCCTAGTTGGGGCATCGTCTGCCTCTGGCTACCAAGCTAGATACGCAGCAGTAGATCTAGCTACTGACCACACGCGAGCGAGCAGTCTTTCTATGGTGGTTTGGGCGTCCACAATTGGCGCAGTACTTGGACCAAATTTAATTGATCCCACTGGTGCGCTAGCCGAAAGTTTCGGTTTACCTGCGCTCACTGGACAATTTTTATTAGCCAGCGTCACACTTTTTATTGGTGCATTTGTTATTTGGTTAAAGTTGAAGCCAGACCCATATTTAACAAGTTTGGCCGGCACTGCTGAAATAACAGCAACTGTCCCAATCAAAATTCCAATTAAAGAAACACTTGCACATATCCGTTCAAACTCAAATGCGTTACTTGGTTTATTAGCTATCGCTATCGGACACATTGCGATGGTTTCAATTATGGTTATGACGCCAGTACATATGAAGCATGTAGATGTTTCACTTCGCATTATTGGTTTAGTGATCAGTGTGCACGTTGCCGGTATGTATGCCTTCTCGCCACTAGTTGGCAAACTTTCGGATGCGATCGGGCGCCCTCGAGTTATTTTGATTGCTGGTGTTGTACTTTTGGCGTCTGCTGTAATTGCTGGGACAGCTGCAGCAAATGACAGTACCCAACTTGGGATTGGATTATTTCTACTAGGTCTAGGTTGGTCTGGCACATTAGTTGCTGGCTCTACCTTGCTGTCGGAAACAGTTAGTGATCATTACCGCTCGGCAGCCCAAGGTGTTTCGGACTTAGTTATGAATCTTTCTGGTGCGATTGGCGGTGCTATTGCTGGAGTAATTATTGCGACTTTAAGTTATGGCTGGCTATGCGGTTTGAGTATGCTGCCAGTTTCGGCAATGACCATCTTTGCAGTTAGTAAATTAAAAAAATAATTACTTAGGTTGTTGCTGGGTAATACAGTGAATTCCGCCACCTCGAGCAAATATTTCACGAGCATCAACTAACACAATTTCGCGTCCTGGATATGCCTGAGACATTATCTCTTTAGCTACTTCATCACCAGGATCATCGAATGCACACAAAATAACAGCACCATTGCAGACGTAGTGGTTGATGTAACTGTAATCAACCCAGCCCTCTTCGTCTTTGGTAATTTTTGGAGCAGGTACGCCGATTAATTTAAAGCCAGTTTCAGACAGAACGTTCTTTACTTCTTTACTTATTTCAAAATCGGGATGTTCTGGATTTTGCTGGTCGTGGTACAAAATAGTTTCAGTGTCACAAAAAGTTGCCACAATATCGACATGGCCGCGGGTGCCAAATTCGTCATAGTCTCGAGTTAGACCACGTTCAAGCCAAATCACTTTTTCAACCCCAAGTGTGCGCTTAAGTTCAGCTTCAACTTGGGATATCGAAAAACTTGGGTTTCGACCTGGATCGAGTTGCACAGTTTTTGTAACCAAAACTGTGTCTTTGCCATTTACGTGTATCCCGCCACCCTCATTAGTCATTGCAGAAGAAATACGGTTAATCGCTAACTCGCTAAGGATGTGCTTGGCGATTTCACTATCGTGATCCCATTTAGCCCAATGCTGAGCGCCCCAGCCATTAAATATCCAATCAACGCCATGAATCTGACCCTGGCTATCGCGCACAAACGTTGGACCAATATCGCGCATCCAAGCATCGTCTAAATCGGCAACTGAAATTTCGATTTGGGGATCTAACCAATCGCCTACTAGCGCAACATCTCTTGGATCAACCACCATAGTCACGGGCTCAAAGCGCACAATCGTATTTGCAACTTGTGCCCAGGCTAAATAGGCCGCTTGGGCATCGGCCGAATTAGTGCCTAATGTGTAGCCAGTTGATGGCCAAGCCATCCAGGTGCGCTCATGTGTTTCCCACTCAGCCGGCATTAAGTAACTCATGCCAGAAAGACTAACTGATTTAAATCAGCTGTTAGGAATTTTCTCGCATAACAAGCATTACCCCAAGTCCGGCAAGTGCCATGCCTACTAACCCGACTGAGGTTATCCGCTCATCAAATAAGAAATAGGCCATCAACGCTGCTGCTGGCGGCACTAAATAATACAAACTAGAAGCTCGCTGGGCACTGCCATGGCGAAGTAATGTGTAGAGAATAACGATTGAAACGATTGAGTTGGCAAGGATCGACCAAGACAACCCAAATATAAATTCGTTAGTCCACTGCACTGAATTATCCTCAAGGGTCAATGCTAAGCCAGCAAATATAATTGCGCTAACCCCATATTGAATTGCTGTTCCAGTAATAAAAGGAATGTCAGCGCCAGTTTTTTTCTGCACTATGTACCCACCAGTTGTGCCAAGTAGCGCAATTACACAAACAATAATTCCGGCAGCTGAAAAACTAGTTGAAATGTCGCCCTCAAAAATTTTCGGTAGTAAGAGGATAGCCACCCCAACCACGCCAAGGATTAATCCAACTATTTGGATACCGCGTAAACGTTCGCCAAGAATTGGAACTGCCAAAATGCCGACTAAAACAGGTTGCAAACTAACAATTACTGCACTAACCCCCGAAGTTACGCCGAGGCTCACTGCATAGAAAACGCCACCGATGTAAATAACGTGCAACATTACTGCAACTGTTGCCGATTGCCAGAATTGCTTTTTGGTTAGCGCGAACTTTTCTCGAACTATAAACGCAACAACAAAGAGGATTAAACCAGCAAGGAAATACCTATAAGTTAGAAAAGTAAATGGTTCGGCGTACGGCGTTATGTACTTAGCCGCAATAAAACCGGTACTCCACAGAAATACGAACAGTAGCGGGTAAAGGCGATCCTGGGATTTGTTGATTTTAAGTACCTTTAACTATTCTTTGCCGGATTCAATTTCGCCAACTAAGCCAAAATTCTTTTTATCAAGTTGACCTTGTGCGCGGTATAAATCTAATTTGCTTCGGGTATCGGCAATATCTAGGTTACGCATAGTTAGTTGGCCAATTCGATCAGTTGGGCCAAATGCGGCATTCTCAGTTCGTTCCATCGACAACTTATCTGGATGGTAACTAAGTGCTGGTCCTTGGGTGTCAATAATTGAGTAATCATCACCACGCCGTAAGCGAATAACAACTTTGCCGGTCACCGCTGAAGCAACCCACTTCTGTAGCGATTCGCGCAGCATTAAAGCTTGCGGGTCAAACCAGCGACCTTCATAAAGTAATCGGCCTAGTCGACGGCCTTCGGCATGGTAATTAGCAATAGTGTCTTCATTGTGAATTGCACTGATCAATCGTTCATAGGCGATGAAAAGTAGCGCCATACCTGGTGCTTCGTAAATTCCGCGGCTCTTGGCTTCAATAATTCGATTTTCGATTTGGTCAGCCATACCTAGCCCATGTCGACCGCCAATATCATTTGCCATCCGAATTAGCTCAACGTTACTTGCAAATTCTTTTCCGTTAATTGAACCTGGAAAACCTTGACGAAATTCAATAGTCACATCTTCGCTATCAATCTTTACCGCTGGATCCCAGAAGCGAACACCCATAATTGGCGAAACTATTTCAATTGATTGATCAAGTAGTTCTAGAGACTTTGCTTCATGGGTAGCACCCAAGATATTTGCATCTGTTGAATAAGCTTTTTCAGTGCTATCCCGATAAGGCAAATTATGTGAGACTAACCACTCGGACATTTCTTTTCGGCCACCAAGTTCACTTACAAAATCGGCATCTAACCATGGTTTGTAAATTCTTAAATTTGGATTAGCGAGCAATCCGTATCGATAAAAACGCTCGATGTCATTACCTTTATAGGTAGATCCATCTCCCCAGATTTCAACCTTATCTTCGTACATTGCCCGCACTAATAAAGTTCCAGTGACAGCGCGGCCAAGTGGCGTGGTATTGAAATATTGTTTACCGCCTGAGCGAATGTGAAATGCACCGCAAGCTATTGCAGCTAAACCTTCAGCAACTAATGGTTCTTTGCAATCAATTAATCTGGAAATCTCAGCGCCATAAGCGGCGGCTCGAGCTGGCACAGAATCTATATCGGGTTCGTCATACTGGCCAAGGTCAGCGGTATATGTGCAAGGAATTGCTCCATTTTCACGCATCCAAGCAACCGCAACAGAAGTATCTAGGCCACCGCTAAAGGCAATCCCGACTTTTTCACCAACTGGTAGCGAGGCTAAGACTTTAGACATGCCTAAATCTTATCTGGCAAAAAGTGCGTTAAATTCCAAGCGCTAGCCGAGCTTTAATAAGTTTGCGGATCAAGGTTTTAGTTAAAGGCTTGTCATTTGGAAAGTGCAATGCACTTTTTGTCTGGCTCCACTCTGCTAATTCTGGGAACTGCTTCAAAACCGAACCACTATACGGGTAGTAACTACATGAATGCTTATTACCGGCTATCCCGACAACACCTTTACCGTTAAGTGTGAAAGTTGGGATTCCATACTTAATACATTGCTGTGCATCTGGAATAACTTCCAAAATACGTTCGCGAACAATCTCAAGGGTTTGCCGCTGCTCGGCCGGGTATTTGGCAAAAACTTTATCAATGTCTTTCGCACCCATTAGACTTTTATAACATAACTCACTATTAAAATGAAGTAGTTATGACAAGCGATCAATATTCAGCGGAAGCTAAAGAGCGTTGGGGTAATACTGATGCCTATCGCGAATCAGAAAATCGGCTGAAGAATTATTCGCAAGAAGACATCGAGCTTGCCAAGAAAACTATGGCTGAAGCTACTAACCAAATATTGGATGTAATGTTAGCCGGTTTGCCTGCTGACTCACTTGAAGCAATGGCAGGTGCTGAAGCACATCGTGCCTCCATTAGCGATTGGTGGTACGAGTGCAGCTATGAAATGCATGCTGGTTTAGCTCAAATGTATATTGCTGATCAGAGATTTTCTGAATTTTATGAGCAACTGCAGCCAGGTTTAAGTCAATTTGTGCATGACGCAATCTTGGCTAATGCCATTACTAAATCGTGACTGCGTTTCTAATCATTCGCTGATAAAACAACCCAGGTTTAGAAGTACTAGGTACCGGTTCACCTTTATTTTCAAAACCAAGTGATTCATAAACAGCAATTGCCGAATAGTTGTCTTGCCAGACTCCAAGCCCTTGCACTTTCCAATCGCGCAGCTCTGCGTTTTCATCCAAGTAGTCGAAGATTGCTCGCATCACGCCCTGTCCCCGATATTTAGGATTCACCCAGCAGCCGCCAATCCAGCAGGTTGCACCAAAATCTCCAGATAGGTTTTCGATAGTGAGTATTCCAGAATCGATACCGTTAGCCACTGCAACAATTGGAACAACTTTTTCAAATCTCAGTTCCCAGTCAGATTTAGTTTCAGCTTCAGTTTTTTCAACGTTGGCACCGAACGCATCTGGATCAGAAATCAAACTATCTAATCGGATTTGGCGGTAACGCTGCCATTGATCGACGGATAGCTCAACCACTTCCAGGTGACCAGATCCGTTTGTTAGCACGTTTAATTCTCTCAAGATGAGCGCCTTTTTCAAATTAATGGTCTAATAAATAAATGACGTTAAATACTTTGCAGCTTGAAATGCTGGACGGCCGAGTTACTAATTTTGCTGAATTCTCAGACAAAGTTGTTTTAGTGGTAAATGTGGCCTCCCGCTGTGGACTTTCACCGCAGTATGAAACTTTAGAAAAACTACAAAAGAAGTACGGAAATCGTGGGTTTACCGTCCTAGGCTTCCCATCTAATCAATTTTTACAGGAACTAAGTAGTAGCGAAGCAATTTCAGATTACTGTTCAACAACGTGGGGTACCACTTTCCCAATGACCCAAAAAGTTAAAGTGAATGGCCGGGGTGCGCACCCACTATATGCGCAGCTAACTAAAAATAAGGATGAGGCCGGCAAATCAGGTCGAATTAAATGGAACTTTGAAAAATTCTTGGTTATGCCTAATGGAAAAGTATTTCGTTTTGCGCCCACCACAAAACCTGATGATCCAGAAATTATCAAGTTAATTGAAGCAAATTTGCCAAACTAACTAAATTATTTAAGTACTTAATAATTCCTTTACGCGCGGAACTACCTGAGTTGCAAAAAGTTCGATCGTATTTAACAGTTGAGACTGTGGCACTGGTCCATTTGAATACTTCAGGTCGAAACGGCTAGCCCCTACTGATTTAAGGGCATAAGCAATTTTCTGAGCAACAGTTTCTGGTGAACCGACATAAAGCGAACCAGATTTAACTTCATTCAGGTAATGATCTTTGGTTACTGGACTCCAACCGCGTTCACGGCCAATGCGGCCAAACATAGTTTGGTAATGCGGCCAAAGTTGCTCGATCGCATCTTCGTCATTAAGAGCAATGTGACCTGGCGAATGAATAGAAACTGGCAAGATCGGATTTGAGTATTCATTCGCAGCTTGATGATATAAATCCACAAATGGCGCAAATCTGGCCGGATCGCCACCAATAATGGCCAGTGCTAGCTGAGCGCCAAGGCGAGCTGCGCGCACTACTGATTCAGGTGATCCACCAACACCAACGCGCAATGGAATCCGACCGCGATCTGTTTTTGGATAAACCTCTTGATTATTTAATGCGGCTCTAGTTTGACCTTGCCAAGTTACTGGGCCTTCATTCAAAAGTTGAACTAGTAACTCAAGCTTTTCTTCGAATAAAACATGGTATTCATTTAAGTTGTAACCGAATAATGGAAACGACTCAGTAAACGATCCTCTACCTGCGGTTATTTCAGCGCGACCATTTGAAAGCGCGTCTAACGTCGCAAACCTTTGATAAACCCGAACTGGATCGTCACTTGAAAGTACGGTAACGCCCGTACCTAGCGTTATGTTTTTTGTAACTGTAGCGATACCCGCTAAAACTGTATCTGGCGCTGAAACAGCAAAATCATCACGATGATGTTCACCGATATTGATGTGATGTAATCCGAGTTCATCAGCTAGCTTTGCCTGCTCAACAACATTGCGAATAGTTTGGCCGGCGCCAAGTGGCTCGCCTGATTCACTATTGGACATATCACCAAAAGTGTCTAAGCCAAATCGCAGAGTGTTTACATCAATCACATTTACAGCATACGTGCTATTAGTTGAATCTTCAACTAATGAGATTTGGCGCTAGTTGCCAGTGGCTCCAGTTTTAACTGGGTGTTTTTCCAAAATTGCCCACTGCTCGTCTGTGAAAAGGCGGGAGCGAATCAAGAATCTTTTTCCTTCAGGCGATTCAAGCGAGAATCCGCCGCCGCGACCATCAACAACATCAACCGTTAAATGTGTGTGCTTCCAATATTCGAATTGAGTGGCTGACATCCAAAAACCAATAGGTTCTGGAATGTCAGCCACTACTAAATCGCCCAACTTAACATCAGCGCCACCAACCCGGAATTCTCCGGCTGGGTAACACATTGGGGATGAACCATCGCAGCAACCACCGGACTGGTGAAACATCAAAGGTCCGTGAATCGCATACAGCTTGCGAAGTAAATCTTCGGCAAGTGGTGTTAGTTCAACCCGAGTTGGAATTTCCATTTCGATTTAGAAGAATCCCAACTTATTTTCTGAGTAAGAAACAAGTAGGTTCTTAGTTTGTTGGTAGTGATCCAGCATCATTGCATGGTTTTCACGTCCGATACCGGATGCTTTGTAACCACCAAATGCTGCACCAGCTGGGTAGGCGTGGTAACAGTTAGTCCACACACGACCTGCTTTAATTTCGCGACCAGCACGGTAAGCAATATTTCCGTTACGACTCCACACGCCGGCACCTAGACCATAAAGTGTGTCATTCGCAATTTCCATAGCATTGTCAAAGCCATCGAAGCTAGTTACTGAAACTACTGGCCCAAAAATTTCCTCCTGGAAAATTCGCATTGAATTTTTACCTTCGAAAATAGTTGGTGTTACATAATATCCACCAGATAGTTCGCCGCCTAGATCAGCTTTTTCGCCACCGGTAATGACTTTGGCTCCTTCTTTTTTACCAATTTCGATGTAAGAAAGAATTTTTTCTAGTTGATCATTAGAAGCTTGAGCGCCAATCATTGTGGCTAAATCAAGTGGATGACCTTGGATAATTGCTTGGGTTCGCTTTGTAACATCGCCAAGGAATTTATCGTAGATCTTCTTTTCGATTAATCCGCGTGATGGGCAGGTACACACTTCACCCTGATTTAGCGCAAATAATGTGAAACCTTCAAGTGCTTTGTCGTAGTACGAGTCGTTTTCTGCAGCCACATCGTTGAAGAAAATATTTGGACTCTTGCCACCAAGTTCTAGGGTGACCGGAATGATATTTTCTGATGCGTACTGCATGATCAAGCGACCAGTAGTTGTTTCACCAGTGAAAGCAATCTTCGCAATACGTGGAGACGACGCTAATGGCTTTCCAGCTTCGACACCAAACCCTTGCACAATATTCACTACGCCTGCTGGAAGTAGATCAGCGATGATTTCCATCAGGAACATAATCGATGCAGGTGTTTGTTCGGCTGGCTTAAGCACAACGCAGTTACCTGCCGCTAATGCTGGTGCAAGTTTCCAAACTGCCATCAAAATTGGGAAGTTCCAAGGAATAATCTGGCCAACTACCCCAAGTGGTTCATGGAAATGGTAAGCCACAGTATCTTCGTCAAGTTGCGTTGATGATCCTTCTTGCGCCCGAATTACTCCAGCAAAATAACGGAAGTGATCGATGGCTAGTGGGATGTCTGCATTTAAAGTTTCGCGAATTGGTTTACCGTTATCCCAGGTTTCAGCAACCGAAATTGCTTCTAGGTTTTGTTCCATTCGATCAGCAATTTTGTTAAGGATTATTGCGCGCTCAGTGTAAGAAGTTTTACCCCAAGTTTTAGCGGCTGCGTGCGCAGCATCTAGCGCCTTATCTACATCTGCTGCATTACCGCGAGCAACTTCACAGAAAACTTTTCCAGTTACTGGAGTTACATTTTCGAAGTATTGCCCAGATGCTGGCTTTACATACTGGCCATTAATCCAGTGGTCGTAGCGAGCTTTGAATTCTGCTTTACTGCCAGGCGTACCGGGAGCTGCATAGTCAGTCATTACTTTCTCCAATTCCCTGAGCATTCATATGCCCATTGGGACAAAATTAACTCCATAAATCCTGGTTTGTATGCAGAATCGGAAAACATCACATCACAACTGGATCCAATTGCCCTGAATTTAGGGTTTCCGCTAGTTCGAGGACTGACTTTCTAGCTCGGCAACTTTTAGCGCTACTGCTTGAGCAGATGGATTTGTCATTGAATATCCATCAGAAAAAACAAGAGTCGGAACAGTGCGATTTCCTTCATTAAGTGACTCAATTAAGTCAACGAACTCTGGGTGTTCTTCTATATCAACTTCAGTAAATTCAATTGAATGCTCAGCTAACTGTTTCTTTAGGCGTTGGCAATAGCCACACCAAACGGTGCTGTACATAGTGACAAGTGGTTTTGACATGATTTCCGTTCAACTCAAACTTAATTTAATTAAGTGTATCGATCGGCCAATTAATTGGAGTTGGATATTTTGCCACTCGACTATCCCCCGATGACTTGCCCGTTAATCTGCGGATTACCCAAGGGATCACGAAAGCAACAGCCCATAAGGAGTTAACTCCCAATTGAATTACCCTTGGTGTAACTTTTGCAGGCGGTAGTGGATCTCGCCAGTCTGAATCATGCGGCAAATTCAATTCATTCAAAACAGCCGCCGCTACTCGTCGATGTCCTTCACTACTTAAATGCAAACGATCTTTTGCCAGCATCCGCGGATCGCCAAAAACTTGTGCGCTATTTGCATCTAATACAGTTGCTTGGTGCGCACGGGCAGTTTGTTTAACATTTTCGTTGAACGGCATAAATCGCAAATTCCATAGTTCTTCAATTTTGGATTTGGGATTTAGGATTTCGCGAACAGTAAAAAGCAGCAACTTAACATCTAATTTTGCAATTTGCTCAACTGCAGAGACATAACTCTCTAGGATCTCCGGAAGGATCAGTTTTGGTCGCAGTAAGTCATTGGCCCCAGCATGAAATGAAAGAATTGTTTGATTAGGAACTACATAACTGATTGCTGCTGGAATCTGATCTGCAATAACTTGATTAATCAATTTGCCTCGAACAGCTAAATTTGCGTACTTAAAATCTGCGTTCTGGCTGGCCAAAACATCGGCAACTCGATCGGCCCAGCCGCGATAGTTTCCAGTTGGGTATCGGTCGGATAAACCTTCAGTTAGCGAATCGCCCATTGCTATAAACCGCGTAAAACCCATGGTTAGAGCCTAACTCTAATTAAATAACTGAATATTCGGCGAACAGTGCTTACGCTGGAGAAATGAAACCAATTACTGTTCCAGGATTACGTCGGTTTAACTTAATTGCCGGTGTCGTGCACCTTGCCCAAATGTTTGCTGTCTTAGCGCTTTCAACAGACTTCGGTCTACCGGTTACTGCCACTTACATGGCTGGTCCGCCGGGATCAGTTTTTGCAGATTCCGTTGTTTTGTATGAGACTCCACTTGCATATGCAGTTGCCCTTTTCTTGGGTCTATCAGCACTAGCGCACTTCATTTTAGTAAGTCCAAAGTATTTCCCCCGCTACAGCAACGGGCTAGCTCAAAAGCGAAATTATTTCCGCTGGATTGAATACTCAATTAGCTCTTCAGTGATGATTGTTTTAATCGCTCAAATTACTGGCATTGCTGATGTCACTGCGCTGCTGGCTATTTTTGGTGTAAATGCATCGATGATTCTGTTCGGCTGGCTGCAAGAAAAATATGAACAGCCAGGTAATGGTGGTTGGTTGCCATTTATTTTTGGCTGCATAACTGGAATTGTTCCTTGGTTAGCGATTGTTATTTATGTCTTGGCACCAGGTAACCCATCTGATGCAAAAGCA
This sequence comes from uncultured Actinomycetes bacterium, assembly GCA_903951185.1. Taxonomy (GTDB): domain Bacteria; phylum Actinomycetota; class Actinomycetes; order S36-B12; family UBA5976; genus UBA5976. The sequence goes on along the minus strand of CAJBBC010000116.1, from coordinate 2,531 downwards.
CCAGCTTTTGTTTACGGAATTATCGTGACAATTTTTGTTCTGTTCAACTCATTTGCTTGGGTGCAGTACAAGCAATACCAAGCAAAAGGTAAGTGGTCTAACTACCTTTACGGTGAGCGTACTTACATTGTGCTTAGTTTGGTTGCTAAATCATTACTTGCTTGGCAGATATTTGCTAATACGTTAATTCCGGTCACCTAGATTACTTATTAGCGGATTTTTCGATATTTCGAATCATGGTTGGAAAAACCAAGAAATGAAATGGTGCAATCGCGTACCAATAAAGATGTCCTAGTAAACCTTAACGCACAAAAGGTGCAGTTAGCTTAACTTTTGTTACCCCTGGTTTATCGGATGGCTTTAATTCAAATTCCAACCAAGCTTCCCCAGGTAGCTTCATCTCGGCAATTAACCGTAGGTATCTGCCATGTTCGATAGCTTCCACTCGCCAAAAATCTAAGCTTTCGCCAGCTCTGAGTTTTTGCGGGTCGCGTCGGCCACGACGTAGTCCGGCTCCACCAACAATTGTGTCCAGTAATCCTCTAATCGACCATAAGAAGTCAGCGCCGTACCAGCCGGTTTCGCCACCAATACCTTCAATCTGAGTCCAAATTTTTTCTTGTGAAACGGTTGATTCAATTTCGCGAATATCTTGGTGCGTTGGCACCCCTGCCCAATCAGGATCGGTTACTGACTTATTCCAGGGAGATTGTGGATCTTTTGCATCAGACCATCGTGTATCGACCTGTGCATTATTAACCCGCTCTAGCGCCAAATCGATAGCAGCCCGAACTGAAAGCGTGCCACCCGGTGGCGGCGCAATTAATTTTGAAATATCTTTATTTGGATCAACAACAACTTCAGAAATAAGTGATTGAACTAAGTTTTTGGCCAGAGATCTTGGCAGCGGGGTAACTAAACCAATCCAATGGCTAGCCAAGGTAGGAGTTAGCACAGGGATGCTGATAATTATTCGCTTGGCAAGCCCTGATGCTTTTGCAAACTCTTGCATTAATTGCGCATAAGTTAATGTGTCTGGTCCGCCGATGTCATAAATCCCTGAAGTTGGATTTGGCAAGAGCGCACAGTTTTTTAGGTACCAAAGTACGTCTCTTACTGCAATTGGATGTGTACGGTTATTAATCCATTTTGGGGTTGTCATAATCGGCAATCGATGTGTTAAGTGCCTTAACATTTCAAACGAAGCAGAGCCAGAACCTAAAACCATTCCGGCCCGTAATTCAATTGTTGGAATACCAGAGTTTTGCAGAACTTCACCGACACGTGCGCGTGAACTTAGATGTTTACTTTGTGAAACATCATTATTAATTCCGCCTAAATAAACAATTTGTTTAACGTTCTCTTTTTTCGCCGCCGCAGCGAAAGTAGTAGCCATGTCATTTTCAATTTCCTGAAAATGGGCACCAACATTTAACGAGTGCAGCAAGTAATAACAGATGTCTACCCCATGAAGAGCATGCTCTAAATCAACTTGTGAGCTTGCATCGCCAACAGCAATCTCAACTTTGCCAGCCCAACTATGGCCTTCTGTTTTCTTTGCATCTCGAACTAAAACCCGAACTTTTAAACCCTCATTGAGAAGTTCACGAACTAGCCGCCCACCAACATACCCAGTTGCACCTGTTACAAGAACTAATTTTTCGGTCATGTCCTTACCGTATGACAGAAATGAGACTTATGCGTTTTTTCCTATTTGAGCGCGAATTTTCTTCGCGATACTAAGGCTCCAATAAAAGAGTCCGAACTGCAGTGGCAGTCTTGCCCAGGCCACCCAGGCTTCGGAAAATGGCCGGTCAAGCCAATCGATAGCCATATAAATATTTGCTGGGTACACAATTAAGAACAGCGCGAATGCGCTGCGCGCACCAGCTAACTTCAAATTAATTCCGAATAGATACTTCGTAATCGGCATAAGTAGTAACAAGCCAACTAAAAGTTCTGCTACCCCGCTTGCGTAAGTCCAAAATCGTGGATCAAACGGCAATACCGGTGGAACTATTTCATCTAACGGCTCTGGGAAAAGAAAGTGGCCAGAACCAGTCACTATTAAGAATATTCCCAGGCCACTGCCAATTTGATTTTTACGCATAGTTAAGTATGTCGATTTATTTGAATTAAAGTCCGTTTTCTTTACGGAATACTGCCACCATCGCGTTTGCGTGGCCGTGGCCAATTTCAAATTTTTCCTTTAAGTGCGCAACTTGTTCCATGTGCGCTAGCTTAGAAACTTTTTTCAATTCCTTCATCCAATGCGAAATTGGTTTTCCATATTTCTTCTCGATTGAAGGAAAATAGGACGCTGGTCCATTCACTTTCTTTTCGGGCACACAAAAATTATAGAGACGAGTCCCCCTTTACGCCGTAGGAGAGCAATAAAGAGGGCTTTTTGTTTTCTACCTAGCCCTAAAGAAAATCGACCCCACAAGCAGAGGCGATAACAAGTAAGCCAGGAGTACATAGGGCCACATGTATCCATTTTCAATGTGCCAACCAATCAAGATTTCTGATAC
>CAJBBC010000115.1 GCA_903951185.1 uncultured Actinomycetes bacterium | reverse complement strand
GCATTGTCAGCTTCTTGGCGATCTACTTTGCTAACAATGTCCATACTTGAATCAGCCACGATTTCCTCTTTTCAGGTCAGTACCTAGAGCCTATAAATCTAGGCTGTATTTATTGGGGAACTAGTTACGAATATATAAGCACTACCTGCCAGCAAACTCGGCAGGCTAGTTATTCAAAATACACAGTTTCAAGTTCAGGGCTAGTCTGAGGTGAAGGCTTTATCGGGATTAGAAATGTGGTCAACATGGGAAAACCAAAAGTTGTTATTTTGGGTGCTGGATTTGGCGGCTTAACCGCCGCTCGAGCTGCAGCAAAATTTGCCCAAGTAACCCTGATTGATCGGCATAATTTTCAAACTTTCTTACCCTTGCTTTACCAAGTTTCTACTGCAGGTCTGGCAGCTGACCACGTGGCTTATCCAATTAGAGGTGCATTACGCAAAACTAATGTTGAGTTTCGAATGGGAGTTCCCAAGCAGATTAATGCCAGTTCTAATGAATTAATCCTTGATTCTGGCGACTGTATTTCTTATGACCACTTGGTAATTGCGATGGGATCTACGACGGCAGATTTTGGAATTCCGGGTGTTACTAAATTTGCTTTCGGAATGAAAACAGTTGGCGAAGCACTCGCAATTAGATCCCGTGTAATGCGTGCCTACGAAAGTATGTGCAATCCAGGAAGCGCTGAAAAATTCGAGATTGCAATTGTGGGTGGCGGTCCAACTGGCGTGGAAATGGCTGGTGCATTTGCCGAACTTATTAGAGGGCCACTGAAATCGGATTTTGCTGCTGCTGCGCAGCGGATTCACGTTTCAATTATTGAAGGTGGCCCAAGGCTTGTCCCATCATTTTCTGCGTCTCTTTCGGCCAGAACTCAGCGAGATTTAGAAAAGCTTGGTGTAACAGTGCGAACAGCAACAGCAGTTAAAGAAGTAAACGAAAATTCAATCCAGACTTCAGCTGGTGAATTTATCCCAGCCAATATCACGATTTGGGCGGCTGGAGTAAAAGGCGTTAATGAGATGGAAGAGTTAAACCTTCCAGTTTTAAAGGGCCGAATTCAAGTTGAAGAAACTCTACAAGTTACTGGTTATGAAAATATTTGGGCGATTGGTGACATTGCTGGAGCAATCGGATCCGATGGCAACATGTTGCCGATGGTAGCTCCAGTAGCAATGCAACAAGGTCGATTTTTTGCAAAGCAAGTTAAAGCGCGTACTGCCGGTCTTTCGCTGAAAGCTTTTAAGTACACCGATAAAGGTTCGATGGCAACCATTGGTCGACATAAAGCGATTGTCGAAGTTAAAGGTATTCGGATAGCCGGCCCAATTGCTTGGTTAGCTTGGCTTTGGTTGCACTTATTTTATATTTTGGGCGGGCGAAACAAAATTGGAACGATGGCAGATTGGACCTGGAACTACCTCACCTTTGACCGAGGTAATCGACACATTATGGACTCCTTTTAGCCGCTCGACCGATTGGCGGAAGTACCCTAAATATCGGTATTCTTGCGGGGTTGCCCTTAACCGGGAAACGTGGCAGGTTGCCCGAGTGGCCAATGGGAGCGGACTGTAAATCCGTCGCGAAAGCTTCGAAGGTTCGAATCCTTCACCTGCCACCACAAAATACCTCGATCTAATTGCGCATATTTAAATTTATTTCATGCGGAATAATCGGATTTTGATTAAAATTTTGGAATCGGTGATTAAAGGATTCTGAGATGAGAATTAAACAAATTTCTTCAGTTGTTGCAGCCATTTTGATTTTATCCGCCTGTAGTTCAGACCCAGCGCAATCCACCGTCGACTCAACTGGCGGCTCAACAGGTGACACTGAGGCAGTGGCCCATCTTGGCTGGTCTTTTGAAAATGTTCAGGCTTTGAATATATCTGGGGTATCGCCCGAAGCTATTTTTGATAACGGTACGGTCTACCTCTATTCAACAGATATGGGTATAAAGCTTTATAAATCAACTGATGGTTTGAGTTTTGCGCAGGTGGCAAGTGCAAAAATGCCGATGGCGGCGGATCCAACAATCATCAAGAATTCCGACGGCAAATGGAATATGTATGTAACTGAAGTATTAATGAATGGACCTAAACCAGAACCTGGCGCAGCACCACAACCGATGGATCCCAAGAAGACACAAAAAATTGTAAAAGTTTCGACCAGCGATTCTTTAGAAAATTTTGGTCCGGGTGTTGAAACAGGCATAGTTCAAGCAAAGCCAGGTGCCGCCTGGGGCGTGCCAGATACGTTTATCGATCCAAGCGGAAAAGTTCGGATGCTTTGGGTTGATATGAATGAAGGTGATCGCTGGGAATCAATTAAGAGTGGCACCAGTACAGATGGTATTAATTTTGCAGTCGATGAAGGTACTCGGTTTACCGATGCCTACGTGGATCCTTATGTTTTGAAGGCCGAAGCAAATGACTGGGTGTCATTACTTTCAACAACACCCGCAAAAGAACGACTTCCACAAAAGCTTTATTTGGCTTGGTCAACTGACGGCGTTAACTGGCAAGTGGATAGTGAGCCGCTCTTTAATGATCCACAAAAGAATTATCTTGATCCAACTGCCTATGAAATTTCCCCAGGTGTTTGGCGGGTCTATGTTTCAACGAGTGCCACAGCCAATGCAATTGGCGGGCCATATTCACTTGAGACTTTTATCTTGAAAGCTCCGGCAAAATAGTCCGCAGAAATGGGTTCTAAAGCCCAGAATTTCGCGGTTTTGCTCATATTTCGGTACGCTATCTTGGCGTAGAAATACGTGGCAATAGGTAAGTCAGCAAGAAATCTAGACAGCAAGAACTGAAGTCCGGCCCCCTTAGCTCAGTCGGTAGAGCGTTTCCATGGTAAGGAAAAGGTCTGCGGTTCGATTCCGCAAGGGGGCTCGAAAGCCGATGTACCTGGCAGTTGAGAACCCTCGCGATATGCAAGAGTTAGCAGTGGCAAAAGGACGTCGGTTCTTCGCCGGGGTAGCTCAGCCTGGTAGAGCAAACGGCTCATAATCGTTGTGTCGCCGGTTCAAGTCCGGCCCTCGGTACGTATAAAAGAAGTAAGTATTCAAGAAGTAAGTATTAAAGAAGTAAGGTCTCGCAGATGCGTGGCCACAAATGAAAGGCAAGTAAGTGGCACGTAATGATGTTCGTCCAAAGATCACTTTGGCATGCGAAGACTGCAAAGATCGCAACTACATTTCACGTAAGAATCGTCGTAACGATCCGGACCGTCTAGAAATCAAAAAACATTGCCCAAAGTGCAATAAGCACACTGTGCACAAGGAAACTCGCTAGTACCGAATTAAAGTGCATCGAGCACTTATTAGCTAACTAGGGAATTGCTATGGGGATGAACCATGACATGGTGGGTTTTGTCTACCCTGACTCAAAACCTTATTTAGTTACGGCTGAAAAAATTGCTGCGTTTGCCCAGGCAATCGGTGATGACAATCCAATTTATTTTGATCAAGATTTTGCTACTTCGCTTGGTCATAAATCAGTTTGTGCGCCACCAACTTTCCCGATCGCTGTCACGTTGACTGTGATGGAAGAGTACTTCAATGATCCTGCTTTAAATATGAATTACTCAAGAATTGTCCATAGCGACCAAAGATTTGAATACACTCGCCCAATCGAAGTTGGCGATGAATTAGTGGTCCGCACTTCAGTAGAAGAAATTCGTCCACTTGGTGGAAATGAAATGGCAACTTTTCGAACTGACGTCCTTTCTAATGACAAGCTGGTTGTTACAGCTTGGTCAAAACTTGTTGTTCGTGGCGAAGAGTGATTAAAAATGAGTATTGATTTTGAACAATTAAATGTTGGCGAAGAGTTACCAGGTCTTGAGTTGCAATTTACCAGGGCCGATTTAATTGCGTATGCAAATGCATCTGGAGATCAAAACCCAATTCACCAAGATGAAATTGTTGCAAAATCTGTTGGCTTACCAGATGTTATTTCACATGGAATGTTAACTATGGGTCGCGCCATTCGCGTAGTTACTGACTGGGTTGGTGATCCAACTTCGGTAGTTGAATACAGCGTTCGAATGACGAGGCCAGTTGTCGTGCCCGATGATGGCAAAGGGGCAACCGTAAAATTTGGTGGCAAAATTACTCAAATTAATGCAAATCGAACAGTTCAAATTGAATTGTCAGCTGTTTGCGACGGCACCACTGTACTGGGCCAAGCAAAAGCAATCGTTGCGTTCAAATAGTTATACGGTTTAAGTAATGACTTCATTAGCCGAACTAACCACTATTCGAGTAGGTGGGACACCAACTCTGCTTACGATTGCGGCAACCGAGGCCGAAATAATCGAGGCAGTTAGTGCAGCAGACGATGCTGGCCAAGAATTACTTATCCTTGGCGGCGGCTCAAATTTAGTTGTAGCTGATGACTTTAAAGGTCAAGTGTTAAAAATAGCTTCGACCGGTTATGAAAATGACTCAACAGTATGTGCCGGCGCATGGGTGACAGTTCAGGCGGGTCACAATTGGGATGATTTTGTAAACGACTGTGTTCGCAATGACTGGCTTGGAGTTGAAGCACTTTCTGGTATCCCAGGCACTGTCGGGGCAACACCTATTCAAAATGTGGGCGCTTACGGACAGCAAGTAAGTGAAACTATCGCCCAAGTTCGTGCTTGGAATCGTGAAACCAAAACAGTCGAAACAATTTTTTCAAGTAACTGTGAATTCGGATATCGAACTTCAGTTTTTAAACAATTTCCAAACCGCTGGGTTATTTTAAGTGTGACTTTTCAATTACCACTTGGTGATTTAGCCAGCCCACTTAAATACAACGAGTTAGCGGTTTATTTTGACACTGAATTGGGTAAACGAGTAAATGCCATCGAACTACGCGCTGGAGTATTGGAGTTACGTGCCAGTAAGGGAATGCTAGTTTCCGCAGCAGATCCGGACACTTGGAGTGTTGGTTCATTCTTCATGAACCCCCGCGTCACCACAGTCCCGCAAGATGCACCGAACTGGATTGAACCCGATGGTCGCTACAAAGTAAGTGCTGCCTGGTTAATTGAGCAAGCTGGCTTCGCTAAAGGTTTTGGGTTAACCGATCGTGCAACACTTTCGACAAAACACACTTTAGCTTTAACTAATCGTGGCACCGCGACAAGTCAAGACATTATTGATTTAGCCCGGCATATTCGAGCAGGTGTGCAAGCAAAATTTGGTATCGAATTACAACCTGAAGCCAGACTGGTTAACTGCAAACTTTAACTGTTTGCTTTTCTACTAATTAACCTAGGAATGGATAGCGGTAATTTGTTGGCGGCACTAAAGTTTCTTTCAAACTTCTAGTGCTCGTCCAACGCATTAAATTCTGCGGCGCTCCTGCTTTATCGTTTGTGCCAGAAGCTCTTGCTCCACCAAATGGCTGTTGACCAACAACTGCGCCAGTCGGTTTGTCATTAATGTAGAAATTACCGGCGGCAAATCGAAGTGCCAACATAATTTCAGAAATTGCAGTTCGATCTTGAGCTATCACGGCGCCAGTAAGTGCATATTGCGCAATACCTTCCATCTGCGCCATTACTTCACGCCACTTAGCATCTTCGTAAACATAGACTGCCAAAACTGGACCAAAATACTCTGTGGTGAAAAATTCAGAAGTTGGATCATCAGCAAGTAAGACTGTTGGCCGAATGAAGTAACCCTCACTCTTGTCATACTTTCCACCAGCAACAACTTTCACTGATTTATCTGCTTGGGCGCGATCAATTGCTCCGCTAACGCGGTCAAAAGCACGTTCGTCAATTACTGCAGTCATGAAATTTGAATGGTCTGAAGCATGGCCCTGTTTAATATTTTCCACTTCATTCAGGAAGTGGTCACCCATTTTTTCCCAAACACTGCGCGGAACGTAAGCGCGCGAAGCAGCTGAACATTTTTGCCCTTGGTATTCAAAAGCACCACGGATCATTGCTGTTTCCAAAATTGCTGGATCAGCCGATGGATGCGCAAATATAAAATCTTTACCGCCAGTTTCGCCAACTAACCTTGGGTAACTTCGGTAGTTTGCAATATTTGCCCCAACTGTTTTCCATAAATGTTGGAATACTCCGGTGGAGCCAGTGAAGTGAATACCAGCTAGATCAGGATCAGCTAAAGCAACTTCAGAAACGGCAATACCGTCACCGGCCACCAAGTTAATCACGCCAGCCGGCAATCCAGCAGCTTCAAGTAACTGCATTAATAAATATGCTGAGTGCATTTGGGTAGGTGCAGGTTTCCAGACAACAGTGTTACCCATTAACGCCGGTGCAGTCGGTAAGTTGCCGGCGATAGCGGTGAAGTTAAATGGTGTGATTGCGTAAACAAAACCTTCAAGTGGGCGGTAGTCAGTGCGATTCCAAACACCTGGTGAAGAAATCGGTTGTTCCTGCAAAATTTGTCGAGCGAAATGCACATTAAATCGCCAGAAGTCAATTAATTCACAAGCTGCATCAATTTCTGCTTGAAATGCATTCTTAGATTGACCCCAGTTTGTTGAGGCAAGTATTTTGTAACGCCATGGTCCAGCAAGTAAGTCTGCAGCTTTAAGTATTACTGCAGCGCGTTCATCGAACGGTAAATTCCGCCAACCTGGAGCGGCCGCTTTGGCAGCTGCAATCGCAGCTGCTGCATCTGACTTTGTTGAGTTCGCCGTTATACCAAGGACGCGACTTCGTTCATGTGGTGAACGAACTTCAATTTTGTCGCCACTTGCCATTACATGTTTGCCACCAATGACATTAGTTAACTCAGGTACATTACTGACTGCCTCTTTTAAGGCAACATCCAAAGCTGCGCGTTCAGGGCTTCCTGGTGCGTAATTTAAGACTGGTTCATTAATTGGGGCGGGAACTGAAGTGATTGCATCCATAGGTAAATACTGGCACTTTTCTTCGCCGGGTCTGCACCCACCCCGAGGAATTACCCAGCAGAATTAAGCTGTGCGAGTTTTCTTACCGAGTTGCGTTGCTGACATCCAAGGGTTGCTTGGCCAAGCTGAACTTCCCAGTCGGGTTGGCTACGCGGCCAATCCCCAGTGGGCGCTTAATCAGGATGACCAAGACCCCGAATATCTCGAGGAAGTACTTCTTTATACAGCCGCAGCCCAGAGCCTAGAATCAAACCCAGAAAATACTGGCCGAATCGTAATAGTGGTCGAAATGCCCGCAACAGAAATAGATACCAAGGCTGGACTTGTTGAAGTAGTCGGATTTAGCCAGAAGCAGATTCAAGCTTTGTTTGCCGATGATTTAATCAATAAAACCGCCATTTTAGCCGGTCAGGATATGACGGAACTGGACTTAACTTGGTTTGGGCCAACAGAAATCCTTGAATTTAGTGACTTTTTAGGCCAATAGAGTTTGGCACTCGATTTGCCCGAGTGCCAAAGAACTCTTACATTTGTATTAGCACTCAGCAGTCCTGGGTGCTAACCAGCCTCTGGTTGGTTAGGGAAATTACTCGATTAATTACAGGAGACAGACCGTGTCGGTCAACATTAAACCACTTGAGGATCGTGTCCTCGTCCAGTCTTTAGAAGCAGAACAAATGACAGCTTCAGGTTTGGTAATTCCAGACACCGCAAAAGAAAAGCCACAAGAAGGCAAAGTAATTGCAGTAGGTCCAGGTCGCTTTGATGAAGATGGCGAAAAGCGTATTCCGCTAGACGTTAAAGTCGGCGACGTAGTTATCTACTCAAAGTACGGCGGCACTGAAGTTAAGTACGGCGGCACTGAATACTTACTACTTGGTGCTCGCGACATTTTGGCAATCGTCGAAAAATAATTCAATTTAGTTAGTAATAGCGCCTTATTATTTGAGGCGCTATTACTACCAAATAAATAAGTTTTAAATTAAGAATTTCTAAATCCAATCAAACAGAGAAGTAAAAATGTCAAAGATCGTAATTTTCGATGAAGAAGCTCGTCGCGCATTAGAACGTGGTGTGAATGCACTTGCTGACGCAGTTAAAGTCACACTTGGCCCTAAAGGTCGGAATGTTGTTATTAGTAAATCTTGGGGCGCACCTACGATCACTAATGATGGTGTGACAATTGCAAAAGAAATCGAACTTGAAGATTCATTTGAAAACCTAGGTGCACAGCTAGCTAAAGAAGTAGCTACAAAAACCAATGACGTTGCTGG
>CAJBBC010000114.1 GCA_903951185.1 uncultured Actinomycetes bacterium | reverse complement strand
ATAACGCCAGAAGTAGAAACACTCAAAGGTGTACTTGATGCACTCGAAAAAATGGCACCTGGAATTTTGCAGCGCGTAGTTAGTGACAGCGGTGAACTGCGCAGGTTTGTAAATCTATATGTCGATGACGATGACGTTCGTACTTTGGATGGATTGAACACACCAACTCCAGCTGGTTGTTCAGTTTCGATAGTTCCAGCTGTTGCTGGTGGCTAATTAATTAAGTGCCGTAGGGTTAAGCACTATGGCCAAGGTTTCCTTTCAGCGTGATCGATTAACAAAAATCACTTACGCCCAGGTGGCGGCAATGAGCTGGTTTATCTTTGGAATGGGCCCAGCATTTGCCCTATTACGCGAAGACCTTGGTGTTACTAGAACTGTAATGGCATTTCATAATGTTTCGGGTTCAGTGGGTTCAATTTTGGCTGGTCTTACTTCAACTTACTTAATCCATAAATTTGGTCGAGGTAATGTCATCCGTAGTGGTGCGATGGGCATGATCATTGGCTTACTACTTTTTGTTAATGGCCCAAGTATTAACTTCACAATTCCTAGTATGTTCATTTGTGGTTACTCAGGTATTTTGATAATCCAATGTAATGCTGCATTTCTAAATAACCATCACGGTGAAGCAGCGCCGGCTGCGATAAGTGAAGTGAATGCACTTGGCGCATTAGTCGGATTTATTGCGCCAATTATTTTGGGTGTTGGTATTGCAACTGGCTTTGGCTGGCGGATTGGCCTTGGCTGGATAGTTTTAGCATTTTTAGCGATCGAGTTATTTCGCGGTCGGGACACTTCAGCATTTGGTTCGGCAAAGACATTTGAAAGCTCAGCCGATCACGACCAACCTGGGCCATTACCAAAACTTTATTGGGCAGCGTGGCTGGCAATTTCTTGTACAACTGCAATCGAAGCTTCGACTTTAACTTGGGCATCTGAACTACTTCGAGTGCAAAGTGGTTTAAGTATTGCGTTTGCCACTGGTGCTGTCGGAACTGTTGTACTTGGCATGGCTATTGGAAGGTTTCTCGGATCTCGATTAGTTGAGACCCACGATGTCGAAAAACTTTATCGACTTTCACTTTTACTAACTTTGTTAAGTTTTATTGTTTTCTGGCAAGGTCAAAATCAATACGTACAATTACCGGCCCTTGGCTTAATGGGGCTGTTCATGTCAGTTCATTTTCCGCTTGGCATTACCCGAATGATGCGGGCGAGTCAGGGCCGAACAGATCGAGCGGCGGCCATGTTCTCAGTTGGTTCAGGCTCAGCCGCTGGCTTCATCCCATTCCTGGTTGGGGCTACAGCTGATTTCAGTAGTATGGCGCTGGCTTTTGCGATCCCAGGGTTAGCCCTTGCCCTAGCCCTTGTTTTAGCAGTGAAAAACCCAGTACCTGCAGGCTCAATAGCCGAATCAGAAATCGGCTTATAGGCCCGGTTAGTTCAAAATTGCATCTCTAAATCTGACATTTGCGCTTGTGAAATTGCAGTAGAGTTATTCTCGGTCGAAAAAAGTAAGCGTGATTGTAAGAGCAAGACTCAGAAGATTCGCGAGCAAGTAGGCGAACTCTCACTTGGGTGGGCAGTAAGCAAGGACCCGTAAGAAGTAAAAGCTTCTTGCGCCCGCTAAAGAAAAGGATGCCATGTTAGGCACAGTTAAGTGGTTCAACCAGGAAAAAGGCTACGGTTTCGTAGAAGTTGATGGCACAGATAAAGATGTATTTGTGCAATACTCATCAATTGAAACAGACGGTTTCAAGACCCTGGAACAGGATCAACGAGTAGAGTTCGAAATCGGCGACGGACCAAAAGGTCCACAAGCTGAGCACGTAAAGCCGCTTTAAGGCCAAGACTCTAAACAAAAGGGCTCAGGTTCACCTGGGCCCTTTTGTCTGCCCAAAATCGGCCCAGGTAGCCCGCTGGAGTCTGGATTCAGGCAAAGGCAGTAAGAATCTGCCGATGGCGAATTTCTTCGGATTTTGGCTATTTTTCAGGATTTAGCCTGGGTGCCAGTCGCTTTCGATTTGCACTCTAGGCCCGAGAGTGCCAACAATATAGTTAGCACTCGGGACCCCTGGGTGCTAACCCAACAAAGTTCCGGAGTAACCACTCCAAACGTTTGGCAAAAAGGAAAATACACATGTCGAAGATCATCGCATTCGATGAAGAAGCCCGTCGCGCATTAGAGCGTGGCATGAATATTCTTGCGGACGCAGTTCGCGTAACACTAGGTCCAAAAGGCCGCAACGTTGTACTTGAGAAAAAGTGGGGCGCACCGACAATTACTAATGACGGTGTCTCCATCGCCAAGGAAATCGAATTAGAAGATCCTTACGAAAAAATTGGTGCAGAGCTAGTTAAAGAAGTTGCTAAGAAGACTGATGATGTCGCTGGTGACGGAACTACAACCGCAACCGTTTTAGCACAGGCACTAGTTCGTGAAGGTCTTAAGAACGTAGCTGCTGGTTCAAACCCAATGGTTTTGAAGCGCGGTATTGAAGCTGCCGTAGAAGCAATCAGCAATGAACTTCTTGCGATGGCACAAAAAGTAGATTCTAAAGAACAGATCGCATCAACTGCATCTATCTCAGCTGCTGATCCACAAATTGGTCAGATGATTGCTGAAGCAATGGACAAAGTTGGTAAAGAAGGCGTAATCACTGTTGAAGAAAGCAATACATTCGGTTTAGAACTAGAACTAACTGAAGGTATGCGTTTTGATAAGGGTTACATCTCTCCTTACTTCGTAACTGATCCAGAGCGCATGGAAGCAGTACTTGAAGATCCATACATCTTGATTGCTAATTCAAAAATCTCTGGCGTAAAAGATTTATTGCCAGTGCTTGAAAAAGTTATGCAGTCCGGTAAGCCACTGATGATCATCGCTGAAGATGTTGAAGGCGAAGCGCTTTCAACACTTGTAGTGAACAAGATCCGCGGTAACTTCCGTTCAATCGCAGTTAAAGCCCCAGGCTTCGGCGACCGTCGTAAAGCAATGTTGCAAGACATCGCAATCCTTATTGGCGCTCAGGTAATCAGCGAAGAAGTTGGTCTAAAGCTAGAAAACACTGACATTGAATTACTTGGTAAAGCACGCAAGGTTGTTGTTTCTAAAGATGAAACAACAATCGTTGAAGGCTCTGGCGACGCAGACCAGATTGCTGGCCGTGTAAACCAGATCCGTGCTGAAATCGAAAAGTCTGATTCAGATTACGATCGCGAAAAACTACAAGAACGTTTAGCAAAACTTGCTGGCGGTGTAGCAGTGATCAAGGCTGGCGCTGCAACTGAAGTTGAGCTTAAAGAACGTAAGCACCGGATTGAAGATGCTGTACGTAACGCAAAAGCTGCAGTTGAAGAAGGTATCGTCGCCGGTGGTGGCGTAGCACTTCTACAAGCTTCAGAAAAAGCATTCAAGAAACTAAAACTTGAAGGCGAAGAAGCAGTTGGCGCAAACATCGTTAAAGTTGCGGTTGAAGCTCCACTCAAGCAGATTGCGATCAACGCAGGGCTTGAAGGTGGAGTTGTTGCTGAAAAGGTTCGTCACTTAGAACCAGGTTGGGGTCTTAACGCTGCAACTGGTGAATACGTTGACTTAATCAAAGCCGGCATTATTGACCCAGCAAAAGTAACTCGTAGCGCATTACAAAATGCCGCTTCGATTGCAGCACTGTTCTTAACTACTGAAGCAGTTATTGCTGATAAGCCAGAAAAGGCTCCAGCAATGCCAGGTGGCGACGGCGGTATGGGTGGAATGGATTTCTAGTCCATTCCCATAAACGGAAATGGATTTCTAAAAAATCCATTCCAATAAAGTTCCAAATAAAAAAGACCCGGAGAAATCCGGGTCTTTTTTATTGAACTAATTATTTGTCTTCAAGCTCTGGATCGTTAAAAATCTTCTTTGTTTGTTGATCAAGGATCTCTTTAAATTCGCCAATGATTTGGTCGTATTTGTTTACAAGTTCATCCATCGCACCTGAAAATAGGGCTAGATCGACGTCTTCTGACTCTAGGCCAGAATCGTTCTGATTCTTGTTATCTGACATTTGTCTTTTCCGAACTATTTATTTGAGACCTCAAATGTATTTGAGTACTTGAACCCTACTCCACTATTTGCAGGGTAAACCCATAATCTGAAAACAGTTCATGTTTGTTAACTCATTGTTCAAGTTCAGGTTTGCCGTAGAGCAGTTCATCAGCATCCACAATGCGGTACGCGTAACCTTGCTCAGCTAAGAACCTTTGGCGGTGGGCAGCAAAGTCAGCGTCTACGGTGTCCCTGGTAACGATTGTGTAGAAGTGGGCAGAGCGCTTGTCGCCTTTTGGCCGAAGGACGCGACCAAGGCGCTGAGCCTCTTCTTGGCGAGAGCCAAATGTGCCACTTACTTGGATCGCTACACCAGCTTCCGGCAAATCAACCGAGAAGTTTGCCACTTTACTAACAACTAGTACTCGAGTTTCACCTTCGCGAAACGACTGGAATAAACGTTCACGTTCTTTAACTGGAGTTGCCCCAGTAATCATCGGCACATCTAAGTGCGCACTTAATTCATCGAGTTGATCTAAGTACTGACCAATAACAAGGACATGATCATCTTTATGTAAATTAACTAAATGCTCAACAACTCGATTCTTAAATGAAGTTGTTGCAGCTAACCGATAACGCTCTTCTGGTTCAGCCATCGCATACTTAAGTCGCTCGGCATCAGGTAACGTAACTCGAACTTCAGCACAATCAGCTGGCGCAATATAACCCTGTGCTTCAATATCTTTCCAAGGTGCGTCATAACGTTTAGGTCCGATTAACGAAAAGACTTCGCCTTCCATTCCATCTTCGCGCACTAGTGTTGCCGTTAACCCAAGGCGTCGACGCGCTTGAATGTCAGCAGTGAATCTGAAAACTGGAGCTGGCAATAAATGGACTTCATCATAAATAATTAATCCCCAGTCGCGAGCATCGAATAACTCCAAGTGCGCATAAACACCTTGACGACGCGTAGTCATAACTTGATAAGTGGCAATCGTGACCGGTCTAATTTCTTTACGCGCACCTGAGTATTCGCCAATTTCTTCTTCAGTAAGTGTGGTGCGTTTTAATAATTCAGCTTTCCATTGTCTGGCTGAAACTGTATTAGTTACCAAAATTAAAGTTGTTGCTTTTGCCGTTGCCATTGCAGCAGCGCCAACAATAGTTTTGCCAGCACCACACGGCAACACCACAACACCAGAGCCGCCATGCCAAAAACCTTCGGCAGCTTCTTTTTGATATTGGCGAAGTTCAAACTTGTCACTAGCAAGTTCAATTGGGTGCGCTTCACCATCAACATAACCAGCTAAATCTTCAGCCGGCCAGCCAAGCTTAAGTAAGTTTTGTTTGATTGTGCCGCGTTCACTTGGGTGCACCGCAACTGTTTCTTGATCAATACGCTTACCCACAAGCGGAATAATCTTTTTTGAACGTAGCACTTCTTCCAGCACCGAGTTGTCATTGGATTGCAAAACTAAGCCGTGCACTGGATGCATATGTAAAGTCAATCGACCATACCGAGACATAGTTTCAGCAATATCAACTAACAACGCATGCGGAACTGGATAACGTGAATATTTAAGTAGCGCGTCAATCACAAATTCAGCGTCATGTAATGCAGCTCGCGCATTCCACAAACCTAAGTTTGTAATGCGGTAAGTGTGAATATGTTCTGGCGCCCGCTCAAGTTCAGCAAAAGGCGCAATTGCATGACGGCATTCAGCACTAAGTTCGTGATCAATTTCAAGTAATAAAGTTTTATCACTTTGGACGATCAATGGGCCGTCAGTCATTTTGGGCTACCTTCTTTTTAGAATTCATAACTTCAACCCCAGTTATCCGGGCTACGGTGAAAGTTCTCACTTCATTACTACGCACATCAAAAGCAGATAAGAATCCACCTGAAATTGAAAGCGGTTCGATTACTCGCTCAGTGGTCATGCCACCTTTATCGGCATAACCAATCCAAACTTCAAGCTGGTCTTGCAGTGCGCTATTTAGGAGCGTCATTGTTTCGCTAGAAGTGTTCTTAGGCCCACTACCTGCAGCTGGTTTTGCTTTATCCGCACGCTCTCCAGCCCGCAATGCTTTAACTGCAGCCTGTACTAATCGTGCTGATGGCCCGGTCACAGTAACTGGTGGCACCTCTTGTCTTGCTGAAGTGCGCTTAGTATCTGGCCGATGAATTAACACAGTTCCCTCGGCGCTTTCGGCTACTGGTGCATAGCCAGCATCGCGCAACTTATCTAACACAATGTCAGCTGGCGATGAACTAACCACAATTCCAGGTGCTAACTCGCGAAACTTTAAAGTTGCTAATCGTCGATCAGCTTGAATAGTTGAAACTAATTGCGGATCATCACAACGTAAATAAATTGAAGCCACTCCCACGCGAAGCACACCATGCCGGCGAGCAGCATCTTCAATCATGTAAGTAAGTGGCTGTGGCAGCGGAGTTCTTGAAATCCCACTTAAAAATTCGACAATGT
>CAJBBC010000113.1 GCA_903951185.1 uncultured Actinomycetes bacterium | reverse complement strand
TCTGTATTTTGTGATGCAATCTAAGGGCGCGTTGATGATATGAAGTTAACGTAACATCGCCGGTAAATTCACCTTCAGAAAATGTTAAAACTTTAGCCAGTTGCTCACGCACATGCTCAGCATAAGAATCATCATCGGTAACTACGAGAATTTTTCCGGTTGAGACTAGAACCCGGTCAGCCAAGGCGATGAACTCAGAATTGAAAACGCGTCTTTTATAGTGTCGTTTTTTGGGCCAGGGGTCGGGAAAATACAAATGGATTTGGCTAATTGAATTAGGGGCAATGTATTTTTCAAGACATTCCAAGCCATCGCCATGGTGCACTAGCAAATTATTCATATTCGACAAAAAAGCATATTCGGCTAAATCGCAAATTCCGGCCGTATGTACATCAATCGCGAGCACAGACTTGCCCTCATCGAGTAAACGTTTTGAGTGACCGCCCATTCCAGCACCAAAATCAATAAAGACTTCGCTGTTAAAGGTTCTGGAAAGATCTTGAAGTTCTCGACTTAAAACAAATTTAGGCACTATTTCTGAAAGGACATTAAGTCGTGTTTCGGATAAGCGACCCTGTCGGCCATGGAAAGACCTAATTCTGGGGTGCCCAGATCCTGCTGCAGCATTGGGGTAGATTTGTTTCGGCACGCGTACAGATTACAAGATCTGCGCTAAGTGCCATGCCAGAGTATTTTTAGTACTTTAGTTACTTAAAGTGTTTGTCTCAACGTAAATCGTTGACTAGCTATGTCCAGGAGTAGATGTGCAGTTCGATGGCCTGATTGTCCCCGTTATAACCCAATTTGATGAGTCCGGACAGGTGGATGTAAAAGGACTTGCTGAGTTTGTAGAAATAATGCTCGCTAATGGAGTTCAAGGATTGGTGGCTTGTGGCACAACGGGTGAAGCTTATTCGCTTTCACAGGATGAACGCGAATTAGTAATCAGCACCGTTCTAAAACAAACAGCCGGACGCGTTCCAGTACTAGCTGGCGTCGGTGGCATGGCAACTAATATTGCACTCGACCAGGCTGGTTTGGCTAAGCGCTTGAACTGTGACGGGCTGATGTTAGCTGGTCCAGCGTATAGTTTGCCGACCACAGATGAACTAGCCACACATTTTGAGACAGTTGTGAATTCAGCTGGCCTGCCAACCGTACTTTACGATTACCCAGCTCGAGTTGGTGTATCGGTTTCAAAAGAAGTTTTGGAAAAAATCGCGGATAATGACTTAATTCTTGGAATCAAAGAGGCGAGTGGAGATCTGTCCAGAATTAAGATGCTTCAAGACAATTTTGCTGGTCGGATTAGTCCAGTTTGCGGCGCAGATGTTGACTCGGTAACTTTCTTTGAAGCCGGTGCAACAAGTTGGATAGGTGGTATCGGAAACGCTCTACCTAAAGCACACTTAGGCATTATGGATCCAGCTACGCGAACAGCAGCACACACTGCAGTGAAACCATTACTCGAAAACATTGAATCAGGTCGATACATCGCTAAGACCAAAGCTTTGATGGGAATCCTTGGCGTGCCAAGTAATTTCTTACGCGGGCCACTTAAGCCAATGGAAGCAAATCAAATTGCTGAGTTAGAAAAGCAAGTTGAATTTGCCGGCGAGTGGGCGCCAAAACTTATCTAGAAAATGAAAAAGCGGGCGGTCGTTGACCGCCCGCTTTTTCATTTGAATTA
>CAJBBC010000112.1 GCA_903951185.1 uncultured Actinomycetes bacterium | reverse complement strand
GTCGAAAGTAACCGAATTAGGTTTGGTTAAGGCTCTAAATGTGGGTGAGTTCCTTCGCTACTATGTCGAGGACCTAATTCAACTAAATAAGTTCCAAATAAAATTAAACTAGCTCCAATAATCATTTTTGTAGTCAAGATATCAGAGCCAATAGTCACGCCTGCTATTCCAGCAAAAACTGGTTCCATCGTTAAAATTACGGCAGTACGTGTCGGGCCAATTGAACTCTGTACCCAAGTTTGTGCAAAGTAGCCAATACAAGTTGCCACTACAGCCAAAAAAACTAATGTGTAGAACACATTGTTAGTTGGTGGCATACTTACTCCGCCATCAATACTGGAAGTTATCAAGTTAAACAAGAAAACCACAATTATTTGCATTGCTGTAAGTCCATAGACGTAATCTGTCTTTGACCACTTATCCAGACCAATAATGTGTAATGCAAAGAAAAATGCACCGACTAGCGTGATTACTTCGCCAATGCCGATTGACCAACCTTTAAGTGCCAAAAACCCAAGACCGACTGTGGTTATTAAAACTGCAACCCATACTGTTTTTTCGATCGGTTCTTTGAGTAATAAACCAGCCAAAATTGGGGTAAGGACAACGAACAATCCAGTTATGAAACTAGATGCTGTGGCTGTAGTTCGAGACAGCCCATAGAGAAGAAACAGGTAGCCGATTCCCAACGCGATACCCAAGTAAACACCATGTTTTTTATGGTGTTTAGGTAAATTGATAATCGCTTTTGGATTGATTGCAAACATAACAAAGGCAGCAACACCAAAGCGCCAAACCATAATATCTGATGACTGCATTTCTTTAAGTAGATCCTGGGTGGTCACAAAAGTGAAACCCCAAACAAAAGTCATGGCAAGTAAAAGTATGGTTGCCCAAAACTCCATCTGCTTCTTTTTGGCAGCAGGAGATAGTGGCTTAATGGATTTCGTGTTCAATTAAAACTTCTTTGCAGATTTAGACAATTTTTATAATTATTGTGGAACCGATTGCAACTTTACTATTAGCAGCCGGACTTTGCGAATAAACCAAATTCAAAGGTGCTCCACCTGGTAATAAGTTCTCTCGAACAACAGCAAAACCTGCTGCCTGCAAAATTGCAGTGGCTTCATTCACGCTTTTCCCAACAACATTTGGAACAGAAATAAGTGATGGACCCTTACTAACTTTTACTTTTAGTTCACTACCTTTTGGTACAACTGACCCTTGTTCTGGTTCGATTGCCACAACAGCACCGATAGTTAATACTTCGTCAAATACTTGTTCACTTACCACAACTGTGAATCCAAGGGTGGTTAACATTGGTAATACATCTGAAAGTAACGAGCCAATTACAGCCGGAATTTCAACAGGTTCTGGCCCTTTTGAAATTTGAATAATTACCGGGGTATCTCGCTTAAGACTTGCCCCAGGTGCCGGATTTGTCGCCGCAACTTTTCCAACCTCAATCACATCATCGTAAATTTCTTCAGTACCGGAAACCACTAAATTCAAATCCTTTAAGATTTGTTCAGCTTCTCGGGGTGACTTACCTACTATCTCCGCAGGAATTACATATCGCTCCGGTCCTTTGGAAACAAAAACTGAAATTGGATTACCAACGCGGGCACGTTTACCGACTTCGGGATCAGTTCGAATGACGATGCCAACTGGAATCTCTTCAGAAAATTCATCGATCGGATTGAAATCAAAACTCAGTTGAGTTAAGGATGCTGAGGCTTCTTCAAGTGTTTGACCCGCAATATTTGGCACTGTTTGATATGTGCCAGAGAACATGTACCAAATACCTGCTCCGACAACCACCGCAAGTATTCCGACAATCGATCGAATAATTGTTCTGAGTTTTGTTTTGAAAAAACTATTTAAGTTACGCTCGATTTCCGGCTGTCCAGGAATTGCTGACCCTGAATTTGGACCCGTCCGTGGCGGCAAGGCTTGACCACCACGTGGAGTAACAACTGGAAGCACTTGAGTTGCTGAAAGTGGTAATCCCGACAGGGGAAGTGCTGCAGTTAAAGCTTCAGCTTGTGGGACTGCAGTAAGTGCCCGAATAACGCCATCTTGGAATGCTCTTGCATTAGGCAGTCGATCATTAATATTTCGAACAGTTGCAGCTAATACCAAGTGATCAATTGCTGGGGGAATATCGGGTTGCAAAATACTTGGGGCAGGCACATCTTCATTAACGTGTTTGTAAGCAACTTCTAGCGGGTTGCTCCCCGTGAAAGGAACTCGGCCAGTAACCATTTCATAAAGCAAAATTCCGCTTGAATAAACATCCGAGCGTTGATCAATATTTTGTTGCTGCACTTGCTCAGGTGAAAGATATGCCATCGTGCCAAGCAACACAGCACCTGTTGCATTGGCGGTTGGTTGATCAGATATTGCTCTAGCTAGACCAAAGTCTGTAACTTTAATTAGGCCTTCGTTAGTAATTAACACATTTTCAGGTTTGATATCTCTATGTACAAAGCCAGCATCATGGGCAGCGGCTAACCCAGCAAGTACCGACTTCATAATTTCTAAAGCATGTGCACTAGCAAATGGTCCGTTTTGAGCTAAAACTTCTCGAATAGTTTTTCCAGGCACATACTCCATAACTAAAAAAGGAAACCCAAGTGCCAATCCTTGGTCATGAACTGCCACTACATTTGCATGCATTAGGGAAGCAGTTGACCTTGCTTCCTGAATAAAGCGCTCAACAAAATTTGGATCATTAGCAAGCGTGCCGGCCAAAATCTTTAGCGCAACAGTCCGGCCTAGACGTAAATCGGTGGCCTTGTAAACATTTGCCATGCCACCGCGAGCAATAAGTTCATCGACCTGGTACCTGTTTTCAAACAGTTGTCCAATGAATGGATCAGCAGCTGAATTGGTCATGAGTTAAGTCTAAAGATTGGTGAACGGGCAACCTTCAACGGCGCAGTTTAGGATTGAACTCAATCAAGGTAGATTTATTCCCGAGGAGAAGTTGTGGGAAAATTTTCATACATCGCAGTGTTAGTGGGCTGCCTTTTGGGAAGCGGCTGGCTTGAAATAGTACTTCGAACCAGGGTCTATCGACGAACTCTTCGACTCGCACTTTCGATAATTCCAGTTCTGGTTATTTTGACGATTTGGGATATCTATGCCATTAGCCAAGGACACTGGAAATTTGATCCACGATATGTCACTGGAATTATCGCTGTAGTTAATGTCCCAATTGAAGAAATTCTATTTTTTATCGTTATTCCGATATGTGCCGTACTAACTCTCGAAGGTGTTCGCAGCACTAAACCTAAGTGGCTAGTTGGTGACGAAAAGTGACTTACACCCAAATTGCTCTAGTTGCTGCAGTGCTTGCAGTTTTAATAGATATCTATGTTTTGCGTATTGCGATTACAAAAAAGAGAATTTTTTGGGCAAGCTACTCAATTATTATTTTCTTTCAGTTGATTACAAATGGAATACTAACTGGAGCAGGAATTGTCGAGTATTCCGGCGCAAAGATCATAGGGTCAGACACACCAATTTCAAGTAGGCCACCATTTATTGGTGATGGCCGAATTGCTTATGCTCCAGTTGAAGATTTGATTTTTGGTTTTGCTTTAGTAGTTTTAACTCTCTCGATGTGGATCTGGCTTGGAAAGCGCGGAGTCCAACGTGAACCGCTAGCGGGACCGCCAAGATTTAAACCAAGCTGGAAGCGCAACCGCTAATCGCCTAGGTAACGAAACAGTTGCTCGCTTCGTAAAAACTTGGTAATCGATATCTTCAACAGCATCAACAATTCCACAATACAAAATTCGGGCAGTTTCGATACATGGTTGACTTGCTGGATCCAGCATTGAAATACCAACTCTTGATTTTTCCTCTAAATCACGCACGCGAGATATCTGCATAGCCAGAGCTTGCTTTAACTCTGGCG
>CAJBBC010000111.1 GCA_903951185.1 uncultured Actinomycetes bacterium | reverse complement strand
GCTAATCATGGTTGTCTTTATAAATGTCCACCTAAAGAATGATATTCTAGATCCTCAAGGGCGAGCGGTTTTTGGTGCGCTAGGGCGATTTGGGATTTCGGAAGTAATTGAAGTCCGCCAAGGAAAACAATTTGTTTTGACATTAGATGGCCAACTAACGGAAGAAAAGTTAGCAGAAATTAATAAAGTTGCCGAAACTTTTCTTTGTAATCCAGTTATCGAGGACTTCACTGTTGAGGTAAAAGAATGACCGCACGGATTGGTGTAATTACATTCCCTGGGTCACTTGACGATACAGACGCAAAGCGTGCCGTAGAAATTGCAGGTGGCAATGCTATTTCACTTTGGCACGCTGATGACTCATTGCATTCAGTAGATGCAGTTGTTTTACCGGGTGGTTTTTCTTACGGTGACTACTTACGCTGTGGTGCAATCTCAAGATTTGCGCCAGTAATGGAAAAACTAATTGATGCAGCTCGCAGCGGATTACCAGTCTTGGGAATTTGCAATGGTTTTCAGATACTTTGTGAATCCCATTTACTACCTGGGGCATTAACCCGCAATGATCACTTGTCTTTTATTTGCCGAGATCAAAAACTTCGAATCGAGAATAACACGTCAGCTTGGACAAGTGACTTTGCAGTCGGAGAAGAAATAGTCGTGCCGCTAAAGAACGGCGAAGGTTGTTTCGTAGCAGATGATAAGACGCTTGATCTGCTTGAATTCGAAGGCAGAATAATTGCACGATATTTAGATCTGAACCCAAACGGCAGCAGACGTGATATTGCAGGTATCTGCAATGAACAAGGAAATATTGTCGGAATCATGCCACACCCAGAACACGCTGTCGAGAAATTAACTGGTCCAACTACTGATGGGCTTGGCTTCTTCACCTCAGTTTTAAAGTCACTTGTGAACAATGGGCGAGTGACTGTTTAAAGATGGCCGTGCGAATAGATACTGTCACAGTTGCTTCAAAGTCGCCAGATACAGATCAACCATTTGCTGAACTTGGTTTGAAAACAGATGAATACAAGCGGATTAAAGAAATTTTAAGTCGTCGTCCAACTTCGGCTGAATTAGCGATGTATTCAGTTATGTGGTCTGAGCACTGCAGTTATAAATCTTCAAAAGTGCATCTGCGACAGTTTGGGCAAAAAGTTCCAAAAAATGATTCGATGTTAGTCGGCATTGGCGAGAATGCAGGCGTTGTTGATATCGGTGATGGCTGGGCAGTCACCTTTAAAGTTGAATCTCACAACCATCCTTCTTATGTTGAGCCGTATCAAGGAGCAGCAACCGGCATTGGTGGAATCGTTCGTGACATTATTTCAATGGGCGCGCGCCCAGTTGCCGTAGTGGACCCACTTCGATTTGGCGATCCAACAAATCCTGATACTCGTCGGGTTTTGACTGGAGTGGTTGCAGGAATTGGCGGCTACGGAAATTGTTTAGGCTTACCAAATATTGGTGGCGAAATAGTTTTTGACAGCTCCTACCAAGGGAATCCGCTCGTTAACGCACTTTGTGTTGGCACGATGAAACATGAAGACATCCATCTTGCTAAAGCATCTGGAATCGGTAATGCCGTAATACTTTATGGGGCGCGCACAGGTGGCGATGGTATTGGTGGCGTGAGTGTTCTTGCCTCGGAAACTTTCGACGCAGATGGGCCAGCTAAGCGTCCTAGCGTTCAAGTTGGCGATCCATTTATGGAAAAACTCCTTATTGAATGCACACTTGAAGTTTTACATGCCGGGCTAGTTGAGGGAATCCAAGACTTAGGCGGAGCTGGGATTTCATGTGCGACTTCTGAACTTGCCAGCAATGGTGAAGGTGGAATGCACGTTTGGCTTGATCGAGTGCTACTTCGGGATAGCACGCTTAGCCCAGAAGAAATTTTAATGAGCGAATCACAAGAACGTATGTGCGCTGTAGTTGAACCGGCCAAAGTGGACTCATTCATGGCGGTGTGTAAAAAGTGGGATGTTGAAGCAGTTGTTATTGGTGAAGTGAATAATTCAGGCCGACTAACTGTTGAATGGCATGGCGAAGAAATTGTTAACGTGCCACCTCGTTCTGTTGCCCATGATGGTCCAGTTTATGAACGGCCTTTTGCTCGCCCTGATTGGATGGACACTCGTCAAGCAAATGGAGTAGAGAATTTAACGCGACCAACTAGTGCGGATGAAGTTCGACAAACCTGGTTAAAGATGGTGGCTACACCAAATTTAGCTTCAAAAAATTGGGTAACTTCTCAATATGATCGCTATGTGCGCGGAAATACTATTTTGGCGCAACCTGAAGATAGCGGCATGATTCGAGTTGATGAATTATCTGGGTTAGGTGTGGCGGTTTCGACCGATTGCAATGCGCGCTTTGCTGCGCTAGATCCATATAAAGGTGCGCAACTTGCATTTGCTGAGTCATATCGAAATGTAGCTGTTACTGGTGCGAAACCACTTGCGGTTACAAATTGCTTAAACTTTGGCTCACCTGAGGATCCAAGTGTGATGTGGCAATTTGAACAAGCAGTAACCGGATTAGCTGATGCGTGTTTACAAATGGGTACTCCAGTAACTGGTGGCAATGTTTCGTTCTATAACCAAACTGGCGATGTTGCCATACATCCAACTCCGGTAGTTGGAGTTTTGGGTGTAATTGATGATGTTGAGCGTCGTACACCGATGGCTTGGTCAACTGATGGCGAAGCGATTTACCTACTGGGTGAGACAAAAAATGAGTTAGCGGGCTCAGAGTGGGCTCATGCAGTACATAACCACTTAGGTGGATTGCCACCAGAGTTAGATCTTGAAAAAGAACGGACTCTTGCCGAGATACTTGTGGCTGGATCACGTGATGGAATGATTAGTGCCGCCCACGATATTTCTGAAGGTGGACTTGCGCAAACACTTTCTGAAATGGCAATCAGGGCAAATATTGGCGCCCGAGTTTGGGTGCCAGATGAATTAGATCCGTTTGTATTCTTATGGAGCGAGTCGGCTACCCGAGCAATTGTTGTTATCGCCCGCAGTGAAGAACTAAGATTTACTGATATGTGTAAAGCTCGTAACTTTATGGCCAGTCGAATTGGCGCGGTTGATTCAAAGCTCGGAGTTGAAAGCGGAACTGATGAGCAATTAGTTCAAATAGATGGCATATACGGTCGAGAAGTTTCTCTGTCGATTAATGAGCTTCGCACTTTGAGTGAAGCAACGCTACCTGAATTATTTGGTTAATGCTGGCCCCATGTTAGTTCAGATAAAAAAACGGCTCACTAGAAATCAGTTATTGATTAGTGTTGAAAGAAAAATACGAAAATATCGTAGAAGAATTTTCTACTACGCGGCACTTAATGGCCTCGACAAAAAAATTGAAAACTACCTTCCCAGCAAAGGATTTTTTGTGGAAGCCGGAGCCAATGACGGCTTAAATCAGTCAAATACATTATTTCTAGAGCGCAAATATCATTGGAATGGCCTGCTAATTGAGCCTATTCCAAGACTCGCCCACGAATGTGCAAAGAACCGCAAGAAATCCTTAACGATGAATGTTGCACTCGTTTCTCCAGCTAACTCTGGAAAGCTGGTTGAACTAGTCGATGTCGACCTTATGTCAGTAGTAGCTGATTCAAAAAACGCGAATGAGTCAATCCTTAGAACTGCCGAGGAAATTCAAGGAATTTCTCGTGAGAGATGTTCTATCACAGGATTGACACTCACCTCCGTACTTGACAGTGCAAATGCTCCAACTAATTTCGAACTCTTGAGTTTAGACGTGGAAGGTTTTGAGTTAGAAGTCTTGCAAGGGTTGGATTTAAGTAAATTCGCTCCACAATTCATCTTGATCGAGACTAATCAAATTTCTGATGTGCTGAATGTATTAAATGGAAAGTACATTTTGGCAGAAAAACTTAGTCAACATGATTATTTCTTGAGATTAATACCTGAAGCGCAAGAATAAAACTTTCGAAGTGTGCCCCACTTGCATGGATTAATCCGTTATTCACTCCAGACTCCCAAGTAAGTTCCTTGCTGAGTATTTTGTGCCAAGTATGTGGCGACATTTCAATAACACTTGGTGGCGTTCCGCGACGGTGGGTGGTGCCAGTCAGTAATTGAATAACTCGAAGTGGCGGAACACGTAACTCAACAGCTTTACCTGGAAATTCTTGGGTTAAGTAGTCAAGCGAAATTCGTATTAGGTTGGCTAGTAATTCGTTATCCATTGGATTAGTCGAGCTGGCAGCAATTGCTTCGCGAATCTCTG
>CAJBBC010000110.1 GCA_903951185.1 uncultured Actinomycetes bacterium | reverse complement strand
CGAAAGTAAATGAAATTGTCTTGTTTACGTTAATTCCCATTAGGCGTGAAGCATCTTTATCTTGCGCAGTTGCACGCATAGCTCGACCTTGACGAGTTTTGTTAACTAAAGTAACCAGCGCAATAAGTAGTGGAATCGCTAAACCATAAATCCAGAAAGTCTCCACTGGAATTGTTACGCCGTTAACATCCATTGAATTATCTGGGATAACAGTTGTGAAGTTACGCGGTGCAGAACCGTTCCACTGTAAACCAATGAACTGAAGGATGAAGGAAACACCAACTGCAGTAATTAATGGCGCAAGTTTTGGTGCGTTACGTAATTTACGGTAAGCCAACTTCTCAATTGTTACGTTGATAACAGCGCCGAAAATCATTGATGCAAAAAGGACGACGAAAACCCAAACGTAGTTACCGGCGTTTGAACCTTCAATTTCCAAAATGTCGACCATGAGGAATGTGCTGAATACAGCTGAAAGCATGAACAAGTCACCATGAGCGAAGTTGATCAGCTCGATAATGCCGTATACAAGTGTGTAGCCGAGTGCAATCAGTGCGTAAAGTGCACCGTTATTCAAACCATAAATCGCTACTGTGGCAAACTGTGCTGGATTTTCTACGAAGTTAGAACCCAACCACCAAGCAACACCTGCGCCGATTAAAGCGATCGATGCTCTGGTGAGTATTTTGCCAAGGCTGATTGTGGCACGCGCGCGTTTGGCGGTTGTCACTGTCATTGTTTAGCTTCTCCCCATAAGAGTTATTTGTGATAAATCTAGTGGCCAGATGTAACTGTGGCTACATCTACCCTGTCTATTTCTTAAAAATTTTTGACTGAAATTCTAGGATTTCAGGTAATTGGGCGGGATCAGTTACCTGACCCCGCCCAATTTATTTCTGATTGCTCAGACTTCAGTTATTACTTGATTGCCCAAGGCATAACGTCAGTTTCAGCGCCACCAAGCATCTGTTGGATGGTGATGGTTCTGCTCTTAACGTCACCAGTTGCTGGATCGATTGCGATTTCAGCGCCAGTTACAGCCTTATCAGCTGGAATGACGATACCTGAACCACTGAATACAGCTTCGGTGATGCTCTTACGAGTTCCGTCTGACTTTTCAATTGCAGCAAGGATGACCTGTAGTGCGCCACCTGCGTAGATTGGGAATGAGCCAGCTGGTTTTTTGCCGTACTTAGCTTCGTATGCAGTTACGAATTCAGCAGCAGGTCCGCCAGCAGCAAGGATGCCTGCTTGGGATAGACCAGTGAAGGAAAGTAATAGACCTTCTGCTTCTGGCATCTTCTGTAAGTCTGGGTAGCCGGTGAAACCGTCTGGAGCCATTGTTACGAAGTCAGTTGCTTTGCCAAGAACCTTTGCAGCGTCCTTAACTAACTGTCCACCATTGTTGTCGAAGATACCTGCGATGTATAGACAGTCAGCGCCAGCAGCTTTGATTTTTTCCATCAATGCTGTGTAGCTAGTCTGCTTTGCATCCCAACCTTCATCAACTACAACTTCGATACCCTGGTTTGCCATTTCAGCCTTAACAGCTGTAGCAACGCCTTGACCGTAGGTCTGTAGGTCGTTAAGTACAGCACACTTTGTTACAGCTTTTTCTGCTTTTAGGAACTGAGCAGCAGCTGTACCTTGGTAGTCGTCTGAAGTAACAACGCGAGCGTAGTTACGCTTGCCTGTTGGGTAGAACTTGTCAGGCTCGCCTGGATCCCAAGTCTTTGTTAGACCAGGGTTTGTGTTTGCATGTGAAACCATCAACATAGGTCCGTTTGGATCTTGGTTAAGTACTGGAACGATGATCTTTGCGCAACCTGAGTTGTAGGTACCGATAACGGCAACTTCAGCAGCGTTTGCTACGTGATCTTGTGCGTTCTTTGCACACTGGGCATCATCCCAAGCACCTTTAGCGGCAGTTGAGTCATCGTATTCTTTAAATTCGATGGTGAAGTCGCCAACTTTGTAACCAATTTGTTCTAAGTACAGTTTGATTACGTTGTTAGTTGATTCAGATGCATCAGCTGATGAACCTTGCAATGGTAGATCGCTAGAAATTACTAGGACCTTGCCGCCAGCTGCACTGTCGCTATCGCTAGAGCCGCCACAGGCAGCAAGAGCAAGAGCACCAGCAACAACCAAGGCACCGATTTTGATCGGCTTGATCATATATTTGTTTCCTCTCATGGAGCCCGACGAATTCTTTTCGGGCAGTACGAAAATACCCTTATTTCCTCTATATGGGAATACGAACAGAGCCATATCAATACTTAGTTATGAAGCCGTTACCTACGGCAAACCCCGCACGGCTGGGCACAAATGCACAAAGTCCTAATATCGCTATCGTTTCGGGGTTTTAAGGACTTCGCGCTTATTTAGTTGAATCTTGTAATAACGCGTGTATAAAGAGGTGAAAGTACCTTATTTACCGCTTACGTTTTTCGCGGATTCGCAGATTAATCACAATCGGCGAACCAACAAAACCAAAGCGCTCACGGAATCGGCGCTCAACAAAGCGGCGGTAACCGGCTTCTAAAAATCCTGAAGTGAATAATACAAATACTGGTGGCGCAACACTTGCTTGAGTGCCGAACATAATTCTTGGTTGCTTTCCACCGCGCACTGGATGTGGATGCGCAGCAACAATTTCCGCCACAAAATTATTTAATTGACCAGTTGGAACGCGAGTTTCCCAACCATTAAGCGCTGAAGTCAATGCCGGAACTAACCGATCTTTATGCCAACCAGTTTTAGCACTGAAATTAATTCGAGGCGCCCAATTAACTTGAACTAATTGTCGATCTATTTCACGCTCAAGATAAAACCGGCGTTCTTCATCCATTAAATCCCATTTATTAAATGCGATTACTAGAGCGCGACCCGACTCAACAACCATTGAAATAATTCGTAAATCTTGTTCAGACATTGGTTCGCTGGCATCTAACATAACCACAGCAACATCGGCTTTATCTAACGCAGATTTAGTCCGCAAAGTTGCATAGAACTCATGACCACTCGCCTGTCTAGATTTCTTGCGGATACCGGCGGTGTCAACAAATATCCATTCTTGCCCACCAATTTCAATTAACTCATCGA
Source organism: uncultured Actinomycetes bacterium (assembly GCA_903951185.1). Taxonomy (GTDB): domain Bacteria; phylum Actinomycetota; class Actinomycetes; order S36-B12; family UBA5976; genus UBA5976. The sequence goes on along the minus strand of CAJBBC010000110.1, from coordinate 7,076 downwards.
CTGGATCAACAGTTGTGCCAGCCACACTGTCTACAACAGAGCGAGCTTCACCCGAAAGTGCATTTAACAAACTGGATTTACCAACATTTGGTTTACCGAGTAACGCCACTCGACGCGGTCCACGTGGCCGAGCTTGTTGGGATCCCTCTTCTGGAAATTTTGCAACAAGTTCATCAAGTAAGTCGCCAGAGCCACGACCATGTAGGGCCGAAACTGCAAAAGGTTCACCTAAACCAAGTGACCATAGCCGTGCAGCTTCGGACTCAGCGCGCTCATCATCGACTTTATTTGCCACTAACATCACAGGCACTTTTGCTTTACGCAAAATCCGAACAACAGATTCATCGGCATCTGTTGCGCCAACTGTTGCATCAACAACAAACACCACAACATCACTGCTGCGCATTGCTGACTCTGCTTGCGCTGAAACTTGGGCGCTCATTCCGCGCGCATCTTGTTCCCAACCGCCAGTGTCAACCACAATAAACGGAATACCGTTCCACTCCGCTTCGTAGCGAACTCGATCTCGAGTAACACCGGGAGTATCTTCAACTACCGCTTCACGACGACCAATTAATCGGTTAACTAAAGTCGACTTACCAACATTTGGTCGGCCGACAACAGCAACGACTGGAAGCATCCGCGAATCAGCAAGGAACTCATCAACTTCTTCTGCAGCTAAACCGAGTTGAGCAAGTAGTGCTTGATAGCCAGCTTCATCCAAATCAGAAATATCATCGGGAATGTCTACTGAATCATCAATCTCGGCATCGCTACCCAGTGGTTCATAAATAACTAATTCTTCGTCGTCAGACATTTTCCAACTCCGCAACTAGCCTTAAAACTTGTTCAACTACTTCAGGTAAATCTAAGTGGGTGGTATCCACCAACGTCGCATCCGGCGACACCTCAAGTGGGGATGCTTTCCTTGTGCTATCAGCTTGATCACGTTGAACTAATTTTTCTTGGGTTGCTGTTGGATCAGAACCAACTTCAGCTGCGCGTCTGGCTGCTCTAGCTGCTGGGTCAGCAGTTAAGTACAACTTTAAATGTGCATCAGGCAAAACAACTGAACATATATCTCGCCCTTCAACCACGATTCCCTTTGGCGCAGCTTGGACTATTTCGCGTTGCAGTTGGACAAGTAAAGTTCTAACTTCACTAACGGCGCTTACGGCGCTCACATTGCTGGTAACTAAGTCACCACGAATCGGACCCGAAACATCAATCGACCCAACCTGGATTATCGGGTTTGCTGGATCAACACTTGGTTTAATTTGAGCAACTTGGGCAACATCAAATACAGCGTCGCCATCAATAGGGTCAATCCCCTTTTCAAGCACCCACCAAGTCATCGCTCGATACATAGCGCCTGTATCTAAATACTGTAAACCTAATTTTGTGGCAACGGCTTTGGCTACTGAGGATTTACCTGATCCGCTTGGTCCATCAATTGCAATAACTAATTTCGAGTTATCGTTTGATTTGGACATAACCCCTAGTCTACGGGTCAGTTAACAACTACAAAGTCAGCTGAACTTAGCGCCGTAATCAAAACTTCACGTTTATCTTGCGCAACTGTTAATTCAACAAGTCCAGTCATTCGACCGAGTGAATGATCTATGCGAACATCTTCTAAGTTCACATTTGCCGCTGCAGCTGCCGCAAATAATCTTGCAAGTTCACCTGGTTTATCTTCAAGCCGTACCACTATTTGGCTATCAAGTTTTGCTGCAGTTCCATGTTTACCTGGTAAACGATCACGACCAACTGAACCGCGTTTTAACATTTCGCTAATTGAATTTTGATCGCCCGACTCGAGAGCTTTAGCAACATTTGTTAATTGAGTGGCGATTGAACTTATTCGGCTAGCTACATGTTTTGCGTTGCCACTTAAAATATCTGACCATAATTTGGCATCAGATGAAGCAATTCGAATTGTGTCACGCAAACCTTGTCCAGCCAATTCAACCTCATGGTCTTTGGCATCAACTAATTCGCCGGCAAGAACAGAAGCAATTATCTGCGGAGTGTGTGAAATTAGCGCAACTGTTTGATCATGGGCATCCACATCACGATCAACCGGGACGGCACCTAAATCCGAAATCATCTGTTGTACAAGGTCAACAGCGCTTGGCGAAGTTTGCGCCAGTTTTGTAACAACCCACGAGCGGTCAACGAATAAATTATTTTGCGCACCAGCAGCGCCGCTAACTTCACGGCCAGCCATCGGATGTCCGCCAACTATTCGACTAAGTTGCTCCTGATCTAAATCTTTTAGGGCCGTGAGAATCGAACCCTTAACGCTGGCGACATCAGTCACCACTGCCGTTGGCTGCGTGTTTAAGGCTTCTCGAATAACTTGCGCCACTGCACTTGGTGGTGTTGCCACCACAACTAAATCAACTATTTGACCAGCAAATTTTTTAGCTTGACTTCGGGCGGAAGCCAAGTCATTTGCCGATACATCACTGTCATCTATAAAAACGTCGTAGCCAGCTTTGACTAAACCCATGGCAATTGAGGTACCAATTAAACCGGCGCCAATTACTAAAGTTGTAGGTTTTTTGTTTGACATTATTATTAACTACTCGAACTACTGGGCTATGTCTTGGCGAAGTACTTCAGCACCGCGCAAGTAGACATGTTTAATCGCCGATTTTGGTAATTGCGTTTCGACATGAACCATTACGCGCACCACGTGGCTTAGCGCTCCATCAATATCTAGTTCTTGAGCGCAAATTAGTGGCACATCACCAAAATCAAGTTTGCGAGCGGCGCTAGCTGGAAAAGTACATTTCAAATCTGGAGTTGCTGTAAAGAGCACGCTAATAATGTCATCTTTACTAATTGAGTTTCGCGACATAATTTCGCTTAATAGTTCAACTACCGCATCAGTCATCTGGGCTGAATCATCTGCCGTTAAGCAGGTTGCGCCGCGGATCGCTCGGGTACTCATGAATTAAATCTTAGAGCCCAACAGCGATATATAGTTTCCCCAACTCTTTGTTAGTTATTTCGCGTAAATGACCACTCTTAAGTGCACCTAATTTAACTGGACCCACTTGAGTACGGACTAAATCAACAACCGGGTGACCAACTTCATCGAATAATCGGCGAATAATTCGATTACGGCCCTCATGGATAGTGATTTCGACAACTGAATTGTCATTAGTTGTACCCACTAATAAACAGTCTGTTACTTCAACTGCCCGGTCTTCGATAACGATGCCAGCCTTAATTGCCCGCATCGTTTCTTTAGTTACTTTGCCAACTACCCGGGCAAAGTAAGTTTTTTCAATTCCATAAGTTGGATGGCTTAACCGCTGGGCTAATTCCCCATCGTTAGTCAGCAGCAACAAGCCTTCAGTATCGACGTCCAGCCGGCCAACATGGAAAAGTCTTTCTGGATATTGCGCAACTAAATCACCAACGCATTCACGATTATGTTCATCACTCATCGAAGTAACCACCCCGCGTGGCTTATTTAACGCAACTACGACGTGACCGGCAGCTTGGGCAATTCGAACACCATCAACTCGAATCACATCAGTTTCAGGATGAACTCGAGCACCGAGTTCATCGATTAAAACGTCATTTACGGTTACTCGGCCAGCTGTGATGAATTCTTCGCATTTACGACGTGAACCAAGACCAGCACTTGCTAGTACTTTTTGAAGTCGAATACCTTCGAGTTCGCTCATTAATCAGTCTCCGAATTTACTGACTAGTTACTTCGTCAAGAACTTCTTCAACTGAATCTGGCATCGGTAAATGTGCAGCGATTGGTGGAAGCTCATCGAGTGCTTTAAGTCCAAGTCGTTCTAAGAAATAAGTTGTAGTTCGATAAAGGTGTGCGCCAGTTTCATGATCGTGACCGCTTTCTTCGATTAAGCCACGCGTAGTTAGTGTGCGAACAACACCATCAACGTTCACTCCACGAATTGCAGCAATCCGACCACGAGTAACTGGTTGACGGTATGCAACTACGGCAAGTGTTTCAAGTGCAGCCTGACTTAACCGACCATGTTGGCCATCAAGTACGAAACGTTCAACAACTTGCGAACAGTTATCGCGAGTCCAGAAGCGCCAGCCGCCGCCAACTTCACGTAAATCAAAACCTCGACCTTGGATTGCATACTCTTGGCTTAAATCGTGTAGCGCTTTAATAACTTGATCTTCTGGAATTCGAGTAAGTGTCGCCAATGTGGCAACTGACATCGGTTCTTCGGCCACCATAATTAATGCTTCAAGTGCGGCCGCAAGTGATGGCGCGCCAAGTGAAATACCGTCATCTGTTTCTTCTTCAGTTGCTAATTCGCCATCTTCAAGTTCAATATTTTCTGGCGTAATTACTTCTGAAATATCTTGTTCATCACTCATTATTTTCAACCTTACTTGTCATCATTAATCAGCATCTCCAGTTACCCAGTCAGCTGCGTCACGAAAATCTTGCACTTCTTTAACATCAAACTCATCGATAGTTGAATCAAACTCATCGATTTCACGATTTACGACATCGGCTTCCCCACCAACCCAGCGAACATAAAGTTCACCAAGTGGAATCGGTTGATCGAACATAACTACACCGTCACGGTAAATCTCAAGTAAACCTAAGAACCTGGCCACAATTAAAAGTGTGGTGTCGCAATCTTTAGTTAACTGGCGAAAACTTAATTGACCACTTCGTCGCAACCGCTCAACCATAATTGCAGCTTGTTCGCGAACCGAAACTTTTGCCGCATGAATGTGAGCAATTGAAATAACTTCTGGAAGTTTAGGTTCAAGTGCCCGGGCAGCTAAGTTTGCAAAGTCATCAGGACTTAAATTTAATTCAACTTCAGGCAATAACTTCTGAAAACGCTCATCAATACCAACAGCGCGCGGGTGCATTCGTCCTGCAGTAGCCAATCGGTATTTAAAGTCAGCCGACATTTGTTTGAAGGCGCGGTATTGCAATAGGCGCGCTAGTAATAAGTCGCGAGCTTCCAGGATCGCAATATCTTCTTCGTCTTCAACTTCGCCACCCGGCAGTAGTCGAGCAGCTTTTAAATCAAGCAGAGTGGCGGCAATAACTAAGAATTCAGTTGCTTCATCAAGGGTCCAAGAATCACCAAGGTTTTTAATGTAAGCAACGAAATCATCAGTAACTGTATGCAGTGCAAGTGCAGTTACATCAAGTCGATGTTTGGCGATAAGCGACAACAGGACATCGAAAGGTCCTTGAAATTCGTCGAGTTGAACAACGAATGAGTCGACTTCATCGGCCATGGCCGTTTGGGTCATTAGTGCGAAACCGCACCCTTCTTTTCAAGACGTTCTACTAATTCCCAAGCCATGTTACGGTAAGCCACTGCCCCACTAGAGGCTGGTGCTTGCTCAATAATTGAAACGCCCGCTTTTGTGGTTTCTGGGAACTTAACGGTCCGGCTAACTGTGGTGTGGAAAACCGAGTCGCCGAACATATCAAGTACAGCCTGAATAGTTTCGCGGGTATGGTTTGTTCGGGAATCGACCATAGTAGCTAAAACGCCATCGATCGTAAGTTTGTTATTTAAGCGCTCTTTAACTTTGCCAATTGTGTCGCGTAACATTTCAACACCGCGAAGTGCGAAGAATTCACATTCCATCGGGATGATTACGCCATTTGATGAAGTTAGTGCGTTCACAGTTAATAGACCAAGTGATGGTTGGCAGTCAATTAAAACGTAGTCGTAGTGTTCACGAATAGTTTCAAGTGCGCGGTCAAGTGCATATTCACGAGCAACTTCGCCAGCTAAACGCAGTTCAGCTGCACTTAAGTGAATGTTGGCTGGCAATAAATCCAGCCCAGGAATTGAAGTTGCGCGAACAACTGCAGTTGCTGGAAACGCTTGTGGATCCATCAACATGTCATACACCGTACGAATTGTTGAAAGTTCTTCTTGTGGAACACCAAGGCCAATTGAAAGTGAACCCTGCGGATCCATATCAACCATCAACACACGTCTACCGGCTTCAGCTAATGCTGCGCCTAAGTTAATTGTTGTGGTGGTTTTACCAACTCCACCTTTTTGATTCGTCATTGAAATCACATAAGCCGGACCATGCTTTTTTAAGTTAGCTGGTTCTGGAAATTTAGGTAGTGGTCGCCCAGTTGCGCCAAGCACAACATCACTATTTGAAGAATTAGTTGGGTTACTAATTGGCGTAACAGTTGCTGGAGTTGCTTGAGTGATTTCTTGATCAGCCAGATTTAGTTGTTGATCTTGCGGTACTGGAACTGTCATATCTTTCTTCCTCCATTTCGACACCAAAAGGCGAAATTAAACCGCGGAGGAAGTCGCGACTTATTTAAGATTAAGCCACTAATAAAGGTTTTTCGGGTAGGCGTAGCCGTGTTTAATCATGAAAATTAGAAACCTGAACCTAAGGTTTAGCCCAAAAACTAATTAGCGGCGCGGATGTGAAGTGGCATAAACCTCACGCAATTGATCGACGGTAACCATGGTGTAAATCTGGGTTGTCGTTACAGAAGCATGGCCAAGTAGCTCTTGGACTACGCGAACATCAGCGCCATTTTCCAGTAAATGAGTAGCAAAACTATGGCGCATAGTGTGCGGCGAAACTTTGCCAGCTAAGCCAGCTCGCTCGGCCGTATCTTGCAAAATCTGCCAAGCACTTTGCCTAGATAGCTTGCCGCCTCGAGCGTTAAGGAAAAGTGCCGGTGTACCTTTACCCGAACTTGCCAGGACTGGCCTAGCGCGAACTAAATAAACATCCAACGCAGCTAAAGCGGGACGGCCAACTGGGACAAGCCGTTCTTTATCGCCTTTGCCATGTAAACGAAGGATCGGAGTTTGGGTTGTTAACTGCGAGACATCATCAACTGTTAAGTCCATAAGTTCAGAAATGCGCGCACCTGTGCCATATAAAAGTTCTAGTAGCGCTCGATCTCGAATCATCAAAACACTTAAATCACTTTTTGAATCAACGCCAACCGCATTTAGTAAAGCTTCGATTTCTGGAAAGCTAAGTGCTTTTGGTAGTTGTTTAGTTGCAGTTGGTGGCTTCACTGCTCTTGCTGGATCAGTTTG
>CAJBBC010000109.1 GCA_903951185.1 uncultured Actinomycetes bacterium | reverse complement strand
CAAATTAAAGCCAGTCCTTGAACTTTTAGCTGGTATTCCAACAGTCGTGTATGGATTTTTTGCCATTGAATTTGTGACCAGAATTGTTTTAAAGGGTTGGCTACAACTAGACATTGGCACATTCTCAGTGCTGTCAGCTGGCTTAGTTATGGGCGTGATGATAATTCCTACTATTGCCTCGCTTTCGGAAGACGCACTTTCTTCAGTGCCGATGGCTATGCGTCAAGGTTCGATGGCCCTTGGGGCAAATAAAATGCAAACAACTTTGCGGGTTGTTTTTCCAGCCGCACTTTCTGGTATTGCCGCTGCAATTGTTTTAGGTATCTCACGCGCTGTCGGTGAAACTATGATCGTGGCTTTAGCTGCTGGAAATAAACCGAATATTTCGGCTAATCCACTTGAAGGCGCTCAAACTATGACTGGCTTCATTGCAAATGCCGCCCTTGGTGATTCACGGGTTGGGTCATTGCAGTACGACACATTATTTGCAGTTGGGTTATTACTTTTCATTTCAACATTACTAATTAATTTCATCAGTATTAAATTGGTACGTCGCTTCCGGGAGGCTTACTAATGTCATTTGATGTCGGCGTAACAAATAAGAGCAAAAATAGTGAATCCAACATTAAGTCAATGCTTTTCTTAGGCGTACTTTGGTTCAGTCTTTTTGTCGCTTTCATGTTCTTGGTTATTTTGTTAGTCACTACTTTTATGAATGGTATTGGCCGATATGACCTACGTTTATTCACTGAGTACAACAACACCACACCAAAAGATGCAGGTGCCAGAGCAGCGATACTTGGTTCAGTATTTGTAGTTTCAATCACTGCGCTGCTAGCAATCCCAATCGGAATCGCCTCAGCAATTTATTTAGAAGAATTTGCCGATAAAACAAAGTGGTACAACCGGGCGATTGAATTGAATATACAAAACTTGGCTGCGGTGCCAGCAATTCTTTACGGCATGTTAACACTTGGTATTTTGTCGCTGATGGGTTTTAAAAATAAGAATGTGGTATTTGGTGGCGCGCTTGCTTTAGCGTTGCTAATTCTCCCAGTCATTATCTTGACCACCCGAGAAGCGTTGCGTGCAGTACCGCAAGAAATTCGTGATGGGTCATTGGCCCTAGGCGCAACTCAATTACAAACTGTTGGCCGGCAAACCTTGCCAGCTGCGGTGCCCGGAATTGCCACCGGAACTATTTTGGCAATTTCCAGAGCGATGGGTGAAGCAGCACCGCTATTACTTCTTGGCGCTCTCGTCTTCATCACTTACGATCCAAATGGTTTAACAGCTGGATTTACCACTATGCCAATTCAAATATTTGGTTGGACTAGTGCACCACAAGAAGAATTCAAAACTCTAGCAGCTGCAGCAATTATTTTATTGCTAGCAATTTTGTTGACTTTGAATGCAATCGCAATTTTCATTCGCAATAAGTTTGCCAAGCGTTGGTAATAGGGGAGAGCAAAAATGACTGAATCAAGTATCGGTGCCCGTCAGATGACGGTTAAGCACAGTGACCGTGTTGCAACGTTTAACCCGATTATGGAAATTAGTAATTTAGATGTCTATTACGGTGACTTCCATGCCGTGCGTGACATCACACTTGATGTTGGTCGTAATCAAATTACGGCTTTTATCGGTCCCTCCGGTTGCGGTAAATCAACAGTGCTGCGTTGCCTTAATCGCACGAATGATTTAGTTCCAGGTGCACGTGTTGATGGTCGAATTGATTATCGCGGCCACGATCTCTATGGCCCCTCAGTTGACGCCATTGAAGTACGTCGCCGAATTGGAATGGTTTTTCAAAAACCAAATCCTTTTCCTAAATCAATTTTTGACAATATCGCTTATGGCCCACGCGTTACCGGTATGAAAATGAATAAGTCTGAAACCGAAGACTTAGTTGAATATGCTTTAACGCGGGCTGGACTCTGGGGTGAAGTTAAAGACAAATTAGATCAAAGTGGTTTTGCACTATCTGGTGGACAACAGCAAAGACTTTGTATTGCGCGAGCAATTGCTGTTGAGCCAGATATCTTATTAATGGATGAACCTTGTGCATCTCTAGATCCAATCGCGACAGCTTTAATTGAAGATTTGATGATTGAACTGGTTTCGGACTACACGGTTGTTATCGTGACACACAATATGCAGCAAGCCGCTCGTGTTTCTGATCGGACCGCTTTCTTTAGTGCAAAAGTTGATGACCGGGGTCAGCGATACGGACACTTAGTTGAAGTTGATTTAACAACGAAAATTTTTACAAATCCAACAGATACTCGAACTGAAGATTACATCTCAGGCCGCTTCGGATAAATCCGCGGCTATTTGGTTTAGTGAATGTGCCGTTCTACTGAAATAACTTTTGTTAAATCACGAATGTCCCGATGAAAGATCACCATTGATCCAGGGGTTAAAGCTGGATCAAATGACTTTTTAGTCGGATTCAATAGTTCAACTGAGTCGCTCAAGGCTTCCATAATTGTTGGCAAAACTGGGCGATGCGTACAAATAGCCAGAGGTAATTCCGATTTCAATATTTGAGCAACTCGGGCAAGTGCCTTTTTAGGATCCGCTAGATGACGTTCCTCACTTAAAGTTTCTTCAAGAGTTATTGGGATACTTCGCGCACTTGAATAGGGGCCTAGGGTATCTCGGCAGCGACGGGAATCTGAAGTGTGTAGAAGCGCAATACCAAAAGCAGCAAGTGCTGGAACTAAACCATTTGCTTGAATTCGACCAACGGCGGTTAGCGGACGCCTGGCATCAAACTCGGACAAACTATCTTTAGCTATAGCCCACTCCGCTCGTTTAATGGCCTGGGTATGTCGCAAGACAATAAGTGGTGATGTTTCGACCGCTTGAGCCGCCGCTTCCAGTATTTCAATATCATGTTCGTAGGTGAGTAATTTTTTTGTTTTCTCGAAATTTAGCCACTTAATTTCAATAACTTCATCATTCTTAACAAAAGTACCACCGAGTAATTTTGCATGCCAATAATGAACATCTTTAACTAAATTATTTTTCAGGTAAGTTGCCATCGGCAACGGTATTCCTAATTGAACGGCAAATCCTGTTTCTTCTCTAACTTCTCGAATGGCTGCGCTAATAATATGTTCACCTGGGTCAACTTTTCCTTTTGGAAAAGTCCAATCGTCCCGGTATCCACGGTAAATCAAAAGATATTCTGTAACTCCATTAGTTTCACGAGTAACAACCGCGCCAGCGGCAATGATGCGCTTATCGCTCACCTAGACCAACCTTATTTAAGATCGAATTAATCAAACGTGGAGTTGGATTATCGGCTCCTGATTTGGCAATCGGATGGTTATTTATCAAATATTCCTGAAAATCAATAAGCGGTTCGCCATCCGCATCAAGATTATGACGAATCCACTCACCGCTTGGGGCTAAGTGCCAAGCGGAAGTTGAAGGCGCAAATCCAAGGTCAAGGACTTGCACTATTGAAGAAGCTTCCGGAAAGTTAATTTGTACGAGTGCTTCAACACGGCGATCAAGATTTCGGTGCATTAAATCTGCTGAGCCAATCCAAACTTCACGACTGCCGGCGTTCATGAATTCGTAAACTCGGCTATGTTCAAGAAAGCGACCTAAAATACTTCGCACTTGAATATTCTCGGATAGTCCCGGGATTCCTGGCTTAACTGAGCACATACCGCGAACGAGAACCTCGACTTTTACACCGGCACAAGATGCCCGATAAAGGGCGTCAATGATTGTTTCGTCCACAATCGAATTACATTTAATTCGAATTCCGGCAGTTAAACCAATCCAAGCATTAGCTGTTTCGCGATCAATTTTTTCTACAAGCGTGTTACGCAATTCTTTAGGCGCAACAATTAATCGCTTGTAGTTCGATTGCACTCCGTAGCCAGAAAGTAAATTGAACAAGCTTGCTACATCTTCACAAATCTTTGGGTCGGTAGTTAGTAGACCATAATCCTCGTAAGCTCGAGCAGTTTTTGGATTGTAGTTTCCAGTGCCGATATGAACATACCGATTTAACTTTCCACCATCATTTCGAACTACTAAACAAAGTTTGGCATGTGTTTTCAATCCAACAATTCCATAGACCACATGTACGCCATACTCTTCGAGTTTTCGGGCCCATTCGATATTGTTCAGCTCATCAAATCGGGCTTTAATTTCAACGACAGCTAGCACCTGTTTTCCGGCTCGCGCTGCGTCGATTAACGAGTTAACGATTGGTGAGTCGCCTGATGTTCGGTAAAGCGTTTGCTTAATCGCTAATACATTCGGATCAGCAGCCGCTTGTTCCAAAAATAATTGCATACTGGTTGAAAAAGAATCATATGGATGATGCAGCAAAATATCCCGGTGCCGCATAACTTCGAGTACATCTGGTGCTGAAGAGGATTCCACCTCGGCCAAAGCGGTACTTGTTCGAGATACAAAAACAGGCGCACTCAAATCTTCGCGCTTTAACTTTGCTAATTCCATTAAAGATTCAAGTTCAAGGGGTCCGGTTAACTTGAATACTTCATTTTGCTCTACTCCAACTTCGCTAACAATCAAATCAAGTATGTGTGGGTCAATAGAATTTTCGACTTCAAGGCGAACTGGAGCACCGAAACGTCGGCGACTTAATTCCTTCTCAAGGGCGTGCAGTAAATTCTCTGCATCATCCTCTTCAACTTCGAGTTCCTCATTTCGAGTGACTCGAAAAGTATGGTGCTGCATTATTTTCATTCCAGGAAACAACATATTCAAATGCCCTGAAATAACGTCCTCAAGTGGAACAAAACGTTCAAGAGAAACTTCAAAAAATCTTGGTAATGAGGCCGGAACTTTAACTCGAGCGAATAATTCATTATCTGAATCTGGATTTTGCATTAGCACAGCCAGATTTAATGAAAGACCAGAAATATATGGGAATGGGTGCGATGGGTCGACAGCAAGTGGTGTTAGCACTGGAAAAATCTGTTCAGCAAAAAGTACGCTTAGGCGCTCTTGCTCTTCAACTGTTAATTCATCCCAGCGTAAAATTTCAATTCCATTTGCGACAAGTGCTGGTAATACAGAATTATTAAAAGTAGCTGCGAGTTCTTTCATCTGCGAATAACTCTCAGCCAAAATAGCTTCATGTAGTTCACGAGGTTGCATCCCACTTGAGTCTTTTCGGGCTAGTCCAGTTTCAATTCGCCGCTTTAACCCGGCAACACGCACCATGAAAAATTCATCTAAATTACTTGAAAAAATCGATATGTACTTAACTCGCTCAAGTAGTTCCATATTTTCGTCTTGCGCTAATTCAAGTACTCGCTGATTGAAAGCTAGCCACGATAACTCACGATTCAGATATCGATCGCCAGGCAGCGTTACGGCTGGTGGCTGGGAAGCGACTAAATCGGACATAGTGTGTTTACTCTTACATATAAAGGTTAACAATCGGTATCGGCCTAAACCCCTTGAATTCTGGTCAAAACCGTGATCTGCTCAATGATCTAAACAGTGCGAGAATTGAAAAATGGCTAGACAAATTGTTGTGATGGGTTCGGGCGAAACTAGTCCCACTATGGTTACGCCACATCAGCAGATTTGGGCCAACACAAAAGCAACTCCAGATAGTGCATATTTTTTAGACACTCCTTTTGGTTTTCAAGAAAACGTAGATGAACTAACTAATCGAATTTCCGATTACTTTATGAAATCCGTTGGAATCGAAACTTCTCCAGTACAACTAAGAAGTATCGGCGAAACACCTGCGCGAATTGCCGCTGCAGTAAACCAACTCCGAAATGCAAAATGGGTATTTGCTGGACCAGGTTCGCCAAGTTACGCACTTCGAGTCTGGCGTGAAACCGCAATTTTCCAACAACTTGAAAAAGTTCTTGATGTGGGTACTTTAGTTTTTGCCTCTGCTGCCGCCCTGACTATCGGCTCAAAAACAATTCCTGTTTATGAAATCTATAAAGCTGGGGAAGATCCATATTGGCTTGAAGGCTTGAACATACTTGGTAAATTCACCGGACTTGATGCTGTAGTTGTTCCACATTTTGATAATGCTGAAGGTGGAACGCACGATACACGTTATTGCTACATGGGTGAACGACGAATGCGCATCCTTGAAGAGCAACTACCGGAATCAACTTTCATAATTGGTATCGATGAACACACTGGTGTGAGTTTCGATTTAGATACCAAAGAAGTAAAAGTTTTTGGCCGCGGAAAATTAACAGTTCGAAAAGGTGAGAAAGTTTGGACAGTTCAAGCCGGTGAACAAACTACATTTGAAGAAATCGCAGCACATGGTGGCGTCACCCGAGTTGTAGCAACTTCTCCTATACATCTACCTACACCGCCTGATGAAGTTGAACAGCTACTGGAAACAGGCCAAGTAATGGCTGCTGTTGATGCACTTCTTGAATTGGACGATTTAGATCGCGATTTAGAAACTCGAGCAATAGTGCATGCACTTATCACTCGACTTGGCCAAATGGCAGCGAGTCCAAAAGTAAACATCAATGATGTAGTTGGCCCGTATATAGAAGTATTACTCCAAGCCAGACAAGCGGCTAGAGCGAGTGGCCGCTGGGATGAAGCCGATGTTATTCGCGATCAACTTACTTCGCTTAGTGTCACTATTAAAGATTCAGCTCAAGGTTCGAGCTGGGAAATAGACTCCAATTGAAACCGGGTCCGATTGCACTTGTTGGTTCAGGTGAGTATTTGCCAGTGATGGCCGAGATTGAAGCAAAATTAATCGCTGGACGACCAAGTAATTACATTCAAATTCCTACTGCTGCTGCACCCGAAGGCGAATCAACTTTAAATTATTGGCAGCAATTAGGAATTGCTCAAGCACAACGAATAGGTGTTAATCCAATTCCACTATTAATTCGCAATCGAGCCGATGCCCAGAATCCAGAATTCAGTGAAAAAATTTCTAATGCTGGATTAATTTATTTTTCTGGCGGTGATCCACATTACTTAGCCGATACTCTTCGCGACACTAAATTATGGGACTCAATTTATGCTGCCTGGCAAAATGGAGCTGCGTTAGCTGGCTGCAGTGCAGGTGCAATGGCAATTGCTAATCACATTCCCTCAATAAGAAGTATTTCTAAACAAACAACAAGTGGACTTGGAATTCTGCCAAATATTCGAGTGTTACCTCATTTTGATCGGATGTTTGCAAAAATTGGCGCAACTATTTTGCATTATTTACAAGAACCAAAAGGTTTAACAGTTGTCGGAATTGACGAAGAAACTGCACTCGTAGGTGGATTAACGCAGTGGGAAGTCCAAGGGAATAAATCTGTTTGGATTTTTAAAAACGGTGAGAAGACTCAATATTTTGCCGGTGACAAAATAACGCTTAACAACTAAGCCTGAAACATCACGTCAGTATCCCAGTGCGAGAAGCCAATACTTTCGTATAACTTAATCGCAGCTAAGTTATCCCGATCAACGTAAAGTAACGCTGCCGGCAACCCTTGACCACGAAGATAATCTAATCCAGCCAGTGCTAGTGACTTACCTAATCCAACGCCACGAACTGAAGGCGCAGTTCCAATTACATAAATTTCACCAAGCTGGGAATGCCCGTGCGAAATCTTTTCATCTGACTTTGCTTTATTGCCGTGAACTTTAGTCCAGTGATAACCAATTAATTCGCCGGCAGGATTTTGCGCAAGGATAAAGCCCAATGGATTGAACCAATTTTCGGACATTCTTATTTGTAAATCGGATTTAGTAAGCCGTCCTTGCTCTGGATGTTCGGCAAAAACTTGGGCATTCAATTTCAACCAGTTTTCTTCATCGCGGCCAACTTCAAATGGTTTAAATAAAAATCCAGCAGGTAATTCATATTTTGGTAATTCAGCGAGCAGCGATCGACGCATCTGCCAAAGTTCTCGAGATTTTGTAAAACCCATTTTCTTAGCCAGTGCATATGATCCAGCCAGTTCACCGTGGGCCCAAAGTCTAAGCCTTGCGTCGGCAAGATGCCTCACGGCAAACTCAACCAACCGAGTACCAACTTTTTTATTTCGCGCAGTTGGATGAACCACGATTTCAACTACTGGTCCAGCTACCACATCAGTTCGGTCTAGATGTAGGTAGCCAACTAAATTGTTATTTTCATCGCGAGCTAAAACATGCTCATCTGCCGAATCACTGCCAATTCGCAAATGAATTAAAACATGTTCGGAAAGTGGAGCCATGTCATCAAGAATTGTTGCGGCTTGAATAATTTCAAGTACTTCGGTTATTTCTTCACTCGAAAGATGCGGAAGCACCGAAAGCTCAATTTGCATAATTAGACGTTTACGGTAGAACTTTCATTTTCAGAAAGTGGAGTTGTAACGAAGCGATATCCAACATTTCGAATTGTGCCAATTAAGTTTTCATTTTCTGGACCGAGTTTGGCACGTAAGCGTCGAACGTGAACATCAACGGTTCTAGTTCCACCAAAGTAATCAAATCCCCAAACTTCTTGCAGTAAATGGTCACGTGAAAAAACTCGACCTGGATGCTGAGCTAAGAATTTGAGCAGCTCAAATTCCTTGAAAGTTAAATCAAGAGTTTTACCACGCAATTTTGCGCTGTAAGTTGTCTCGTCTATTACTAACTCGCCAGCTTTTATTTCGCCATATGCAGTGGCAGTTTGATCAATTTGCACTCGACTAATCGCTAATCTGATTCGTGCATCAATCTCAGCTGGGCTAGCTGACTCAAGTAGAACATCAGTTAAACCCCATTCGTTATTTACTGCGGCTAAACCACCCTCAGTGGTGATCAAAATAACTGGTGAAGCGTTTCCAGTAGTTTCCATTAATTTACAAAGACTTCGTACGGCTGGTAAGTCTGTTCGGCCATCAACCAAAATGACATCGGCAACAGGAGCAGTGATCAACGCAGTTGGTTCTGGTGACATCACTTTTATGTGGTGACTAAGTAATTCAAGCCCAGGAAGTACCGAACTAGATGGAGTGAGCGCGCGGGTTAACAGAAGAACCTGTGCCATAGCCACCCACTTAAATTCGCTTAAGTCTCGAGTTTAGCCAAGGCTGATGTGCCTTGCCTAGTTCAGATACTTTTTACTTATTTAACAGGGCTATAACAAAGCGGCAAGCGATTGCGTAACTTCTGAACGTTTAGGTAATCCGCTAGCTTTTCCACGGATCGTGCCATTTGCATCAAGGATGAAAGTTGTGGGTGTTCTAGTAATTCCAAGTTCGCGAACTAGTGGGAGGTGTTCCTCAGCGTTGATTTCAACATGACTTACTCCAGGTGTACTCGAAGCAATATCTGCTAAAAGTAATTTTGTAGTTCGACAAGGCTGGCAAAAAGCCGATGAAAATTGCAACAGAGTTGCTTTGTCACCTAAATCAATTTTGCAGTTATGGGTATCCCAAATATGCTGTTCAGATTTTGCTTTCACATGACCATCAGTAATTAATCGATAAACCCCAAATAGTGTCGCCAAAATTAGACTGGCAACCAGGATTGCTGAACCGTTCATTTATTAACCTAAATCTGAATAATCAAGTACTTAAACCGTACGTTAAATAGTTCAGATTTTGAAATCACAAACTTCTTACTGCAAGTAGTTTGCAACAGGTTATATCTGGCTGAATTGAAATTTGTTTTCACGGTAATTTAATCCTCATGACGTTGAGCAAATATCTCACTAAGCGCCGGGTTGTTGATTATGGTCGCTGCTCATCTTCATATATGTGTTGTTCCTAGTTTTGAGTTAAGTCAATTATCAAATAACTAGAGGAACATAATGAACGTAAAAGTAGACCCACGCGGTCCAAGATTCGGTGCAGCAATAACCAGCACTGTTCTAGCAGTAATCCTGCTAACAAGTCCATCAACACTTGCTACCTCGCTACTTGTTATCCAAACAATAGTTTTTGGACTAGGTGCATTTGCTGGTTTGCAATTCCATCCTTATGGCTGGATTTATCGAAAATTTGTTCGCCCGAGATTGAGTGCACCACTTGAATTAGAAGATTCAGCGCCACTTCGGTTTGCTCAGCTAGTTGGATTTCTTTTTGCAGCCGTTGGGTTAGTTGCGACAATCGCTAATTCAACTGGGCTGGCATTAATCGCGATTGGCTTTGCGCTTGGTGCGGCATTCCTAAATGCAGCTTTTGCCATTTGCCTAGGCTGCGAAATGTATTTACTCGGTAAAAGAATTATTAGCCGCTAAAGACCAGGCGGAACTAACTGCATGTAGTCAATTTTGATACAGCGGTCCTGGACAACTTGCATGCCGCCGTTGTGTGCAAGTTGCGCAACTTCATTATTTCTAATCCCAAGTTGCATCCACCATGTTTTGCCAGCACAGTCACCAGCGATCGCCGGAAATTCTTTTTCGAAAACTCCAGGCATGTCCTCACCTTTGCGGAAGACATCAACGATGTCAGGAATAATCGGCAAAGCTGCCAGATTTGGATAAACAGGCTGTCCCAAAATATCGCCGGGATGTGCCGGATTTATTAGGTACACATCTAGATGTGTTTGCTCTATTAAATAGGCGGCCACTTGATGGCTTGCGCGATCAGGTTTAGCTGAGACACCAATTACCGCCACGGATTTAGCAGTAAGCAAAATATCCCGAACTTGGGCATCTGTTGGATCAACGGGCATGTTTAGCACTTCCTATAAATGGAGACTTACTCCAATAACGGTAGACTATTACTGTGGTTGAAACTTTTTACACAGGACTTTTAATACTTGCTTCAATAGCAATTACTTGGTTTGCCGGTTATGTGGTTTATAAATTATTTAAGGGCCAAGACTGAGTACTAAATACCATCCAGACTTAGCCCCGTTATCTTGGTTAATTGGTACCTGGGTTGGCGTTGGTGTGGTCGGATACCCAACTATGGATGGCGACATACAAGTTGGTCAAGAATTAAACATCAGTCATGATGGACGCCCCTTTTTAATCCATTGGTCACGTACTTGGCGCTTAGATGCCGATGGTCAGCGCGTTGAACCATTAGCGATGGAGTCAGGTTTTTGGCGGCCAATGCCAGATAACGAAGTTGAGCTTTTACTAAATCATCCAACAGGAATTTCTGAGACTTGGTACGGCAAAGTTACGGTCACTGGAATTGTTAACGCTGAAATAACCGGTGCACGTGTTGAGTTAAAAACCGATGCAATTATGCGAACCTCAAGTGCAAAAGAAGTAACTGCAGGTGAGCGCCTTTATGGTCTTGTGGATGGACACATTGGTTGGGTTTATGACATGGCCGCGCAAGGTGTGGCACTTAAATCACATGCATCATTCCATTTAACAAAAGTAAATAATGCGCAGGTGCAAAATGATTAGCCTGGATTGGGATGAAGTACTTCGATTACACGGGTACCGAATTACCCCACAACGTCAACTTGTTTTAGAAGCTGTGAACACTTTGGGCCATGCCACTCCTGAAGAGTTGTGTACTGAAGTCCAAAAATATGCAGCTGCCGTGAATTTATCAACTATTTACCGAACACTTGAAGTGCTAGAAGAGGTCGGATTAGTCACCCATGCGCATATCGGTCATGGCGCTCCGACTTATCACTCAGTTGAAGAAGATTCACATATCCATTTAGTTTGCGACACCTGTTCTCAAGTTGAATCAGTTGATGCCGAAGTTGCCGAAGTATTCGTTCAGATCCTTCGTGACAAAGTTGGGTTTGAAACTGATGTCGCACACGTTTCGGTACACGGCCAATGTGCCAAATGCCTTGACCGCCAAAAGTTACTTTAAGTACTCCCATGACTGCAATGCCGAGTATGGATGAACAAAGTCCTGATTTCACCATTCCTTGGCATTACGGCGACCCATTTAAAGAGCAACGAAATTTAGTTGCCGGCAATGGGCAAGTAGATCTTTCAAACCGCGGAGTAGTGACCGTAACTGGACCAGATCGAAATACCTGGCTTAATTCTTTAACAACGCAGGATTTATTGACTACCTATAAGTCAACCCAAGCTTTAATTTTGAGCCCACACGGCCACATCGAACACGATCTGGATTTAATAGATGACGGCGAAACTACTTGGCTAATCGTCGAGCCGGGAACTGCCGAAGATTTAGTTAAGTATTTAGATTCAATGAAATTTATGTTGCGCGTTGAAGTTACCAATCGAAGTGCAGATTTTGCAGTAGTGGGCGCACCTGGCTGGGTGGTGGGGGAATTTCCAACTTGGCATTCACCAGATAATTATTTAAATTTTGAAAATGATCCATATGTAGCAGCTCGACCTTCGCAATGGAAAGTTTCGCAGTATCTAGTACCGCGCGCCACTTTAGCGGAGCACTTAACTGATCCAGTCGGAACTTGGGCTTGGGAAGCACATCGAATCCGTGCAGGTATTCCACGACTAAATTTTGAAACTGATCACAAAACTATTCCTAATGAAATTGGTTTAATTGGTCCAGCAGTGCATCTCAATAAAGGCTGCTATCGAGGACAAGAAACTGTCGCTCGAGTAGTTAATTTAGGTAAACCCCCACGTCGTTTAGTGCACCTTGAATTGGACGGGTCAACTAATGAATTACCGGTCCACGGTGACCAAGTTTTATTTGGCGAAGCAAGTGTTGGCATAGTTACTTCAGTGGTACAAGATTTTGAATCTGGGCCAGTGGCTCTTGCAGTAATTAAGCGGTCTACCCCAATTGATGCGGTTCTAACTATTAACAGTGTGAGTGCAGCTCAAACACCGATTGTTTTGGCTTGATTTAAACTTCGACTAAAACGGTCATAGGTCCATCGCATACTTGTGAAATTCTCATATCTGCACCAAATTTTCCAGTTTCAACTTGGGCACCTAAATCTCTTAATGCTCGGACTACTTCATTAATAAGTGGCTCAGCCTGCTCGCCACGCGCTGCCTGTAACCAAGTTGGGCGCCGACCCTTTGTTGTATCAGCAAATAAAGTGAACTGACTGATTAGCAGAATTGGTAAATTTGCATCAGCAGCTGAAACTTCATTAGCTTCAACCGCGCAACTTACACCTGCTGCATTGAGAGCCGCTCTATCAAAAATACGAAGTTTCCAAATTTTGTCGGCAAGCGGGGCACATTTAGGAATATCGTCTTCAACATTTACACCGACCAGAACCATCAAACCCGGTCCAGAAAATTGACCGATTACTTTCCCAGCTACTTCGACCGCTGCACCGTCTACTCGTTGTATTACTGCTCGCATATGTTAATTCTGTCGCACTTAATTCAAATTAAGCGAATCGTTTTACAGCTGAAGTTAAATTATCAACCGCAATTATGTTGAGACCTTTAGCTGAAGGTGGCAACTTTGTGCCTTTAGGTACTAAGGCAGTTGCGAAGCCAAGTCGAGCGGCTTCAGTTAACCGCTGATTAATTCCAGGAACGGGTCTAATGTCACCGCTTAGCGCAACTTCACCAATTGCAACTAAATCAATGGGTAGTGCCTTATCTTGGACTGCGCTGGCAATTGCCAGACACATTCCTAAATCGGCACCTGGGTCAGTTATTTTTGCACCAGCAACTGTCGATAAGAACACATCCTTATCCCAAAGCTTTAGGCGCCCAGCCCGCTCAGTCACCGCAATTAACATTGCCGAGCGTGAATTATCAATGCCAGATGTTCGTCGTATTGGGTTATTTGATGGGCTGACTGTAGTTAGTGCTTGCACTTCAACGAGCAGGGCGCGACGCCCTTCCATCGTGATGGTGATACAGGTTCCAGGTACTGCTTGATCACGCTGGGATCTAAATAATGCCGATGGGTCGCTAACTTCACGTAAGCCGTCGTCGGCTTGTTCAAAACAAGCCACTTCATCGGCTGGACCGTAGCGGTTTTTATTGGCACGCAGTAAGCGAAGTGGCGTGCTGCGGTCGCCTTCAAAAGTTAAGACTGTATCAACTAGGTGCTCTAATGAACGTGGTCCAGCAACTGAATTATCTCGAGTGGATTGGCCAATTAAGAGCAGTGGCATCCGTCGACTTTTTGCAGCACGGGTAAGTACTTGGGTAACTTCATGAACTTGGGCAACGCCACCAGCGCGACCGTCGAGTTCGGTTGAGGCAATCGTTTGAACACTATCTACAACAAGTAAATCTGGATCAACTTGTTCAACATGGCCGAGTAGGACAGCTAAATCAGTTTCGTCGGCAATAAGTAATGTGGTGGATTTAGTGCCGATCCGTTTAGCTCGGATACTTATTTGCTCGGCTGATTCTTCGCCAGAAATGTAAAGGACTTTACGTCCGTTGGTGGCAAATTTATCGGCAGCTTCTAACAATAAAGTCGATTTACCAACTCCAGGTTCGCCAGCTAATAAAACACACTGACCAGCAACTAGACCGCCACCGAGGACTCGATCAAGTTCAGCTAAACCAGTTGAAGTTCGTTCAACTTCACCCACTGGAATATCTTTTATCGCTCGTGCTTTTTGTATCGGGGTAGTTCCGGAAGTTGAACTTCTTAGCCCGGCTTGGGTAGGGGCCGCTGAAACTTCAGTAACTGAACTCCAGGCTTGGCACTCTGGACAACGTCCAACCCATTTTGGCCCAGTCCAGCCACACTCAGTGCACTTGAAACTAGCTCGCGTTGCTTTGGCCATTTACTAAGCGTAGACGCTTGAACTGACAGCTAGGACTTCTTCTCAGCCGCTATTTGATTAGCCCGCGTGGCAGGGTGAATTGCTAAGTATTTAATAGTTTTCTTATCGCCAGTTTTCATTACTGCAGCGATTGCTGCTTCATGGGCTCGGCAATGATCGACCAGCATTTTGTAAGCCTTCTTACCCATTAGCGAAGTTAGTTCACCTTCGAGTGATTCATAAACTGGTTGGCGGCCGACATGTGCTTCGGTAGCGGTTGAACAGTACCAATCTAAATCTTCGCCACCAGCACCCCAGCCGCGTCGGTTGTATTCTTCAATACCAATTACGACGGTGTCGAGACCATCTGGCCTTTCAAAATTTTCAAAAGTTCTGCGGATCGGTAATTCCCAGCAAACTTGTGGCTTTGTTTCATGATGACCTACGCCCATTTCCATTGCCAAAATATGTAGCGCACAACCATCGCCACCATCAAAACCATTTCGATTATGAAAAATACAAGCGCCTTTGAAGGCTCGAGTTTTGCGATCGCCTTCTTCATCTTTTTCAAACATGCCGTTCTTGTGACCCTCAGAAAAATTCTGCCAGATTTCTGGGCGAAGCATTGCTGCGTGTTTTTTCGTATTTTTAAAATCATCTTTATCGGCAATATGTGCACCTAAATTGCAGCAGCCAACATCGGGGTTATCTTTATCAATACCCTTGCACCCAGCACCCCAGATACAAGTCCAGCGGCTAGTCAGCCAAGTCAGATCTAATTTATATAAATTCGTCTCGTCATCAGGGTCGATGAATTCCACCCATTTACGTGGAAAATCTTGGCTTAACTCAGGCACGAATAGAGCCTATTAGGTATGTGGCGTAAACGACAATTGGTCGGTGCGCGACGTGAAGTGACCCAGCGTAAAGTTATTACTAGCCAACCAATGACAATTAGGCAGGTAGCTAAAGTGCTCCGAGAAATTCTTGTGTCTGCTTCACGCAGCAAGAAACTAGAAAAGATTGTTTCAACTTCACCCCTAAGTAAAGGGGTGGTAAACCGATTCGTGGCTGGCTACGGGACAGCAGATGTAGTTAAGAAAGTAGCTGAGTTACACCAGCTAGGTATTTACACCACGATTGACCGCCTGGGTGAAGACACCTTAGATCTAAGCCAAGCCGACCAGACGGTAGCGGCTTATAAAGAATTACTTCGCGCCTTACATACTGCTGGTCAAACCCATATGGCTGAAGTCTCAGTTAAGTTAAGTGCCGTCGGCCAAGCTCTAGGTGCTGATGGTGAAAAAATCGCTCTTGAAAATGCCAAGCAAATTGTTGAAGTGGCAAATGAAGTAGGCACAACAGTTACTTTCGATATGGAAGATCACACCACGATCGATTCCACTCTTCGCATCCTTAATGAAATTCGAAAAACAACTCCGAGTATCGGTGGCGTATTGCAAGCGCAACTTCACCGAACATCTGATGATGTCTCAGCGCATGCATTTTCAGGATCGCGTATCCGTCTTTGTAAAGGTGCTTATGCTGAGGGTCCTGAAGTAGCTTTTGTGGAGCGCGCTGAAATCGACAAAGCCTATGTTCGAGATATGCGCACATTACTTGAGTCAGCTGCCTATCCAATGCTGGCAACACATGATCCAAGGCTGATTGAAATTGGCCAGGCATTAGCCCTTCGCACTGGCCGAGCGAAAGACAGCTTCGAATTCCAGATGCTACTTGGGGTAAGACCAGAAGAGCAGAAGCGCTTAGTTGAACTTGGCTATAAAGTTCGGGTTTATGTACCGTATGGCGATGAGTGGTACGGATACTTAATGCGCCGGATGGCCGAGAAGCCAAGTAACTTAGCCCTATTTGTTAAGTCCCTAGCCTCCAAGAGCTAGTTACTGCCAACCAGAGAAGTAACTGGGTTCCCGTCAAACCAGTTACTTTCTGAAACGACTTTCACATAAGCCACTTTCACCACTAAAGTGAACTTCTACGTACAAGTGTGGAAGTAACGCCGGAGGGGAAGCCGGACGTGGGACTACACAGAATGGTCACGATTTAAATGGCTGCATCAAATGAACGCCCATTAGGCGAAGTTCGTTTCCTAACTGTTGCTGAGGTTGCCTCAGCAATGCGGGTTTCAAAAATGACTGTCTACCGTTTAGTACACAGTGGTGAACTACCTGCAGTTCGGGTTGGCCGTTCATTCCGAGTACCGGAACAAGCAGTACATAGCTATCTTCAAGATTCATTTGTTGAAGCCGGCTAAGTAAGTAACTAAAAATAATTTAAAGAACTAAAGCAAATACGAAAGGGCGTCTTAAGTGGGCTCCGTTATCAAGAAGCGCCGTAAACGTATGGCGAAGAAGAAGCACCGCAAGATGCTAAAAAAGACACGTTCAAAACGTCGTAAGTAATTTAAATTAGGCTGTGGGATTAAACCCGCAGCCAAATTTATTTAAACAGCAGATATTTTTATCTGCTGTTTTCGCTTTTACGACTCGAATTTATGGCTAACCCAGCGCGAGTACCAACCAGCGCCAATGTGGTAATTCCAGCTGGAATTACGTAGCGCTTAACGATGCGTTGACGCCGGTAATCATGGATTGGCCAGTTAGCTAATTTAGCAAAATTCCGCAAGTGGCTATCTGGATTTACGGCTCGCGGGTTACCGACTTTTGTAAGTAGTGGAATGTCATTTATTGAATCGGAATAAGCAAAACAATTTGCTAAATCTATTTCCATGCTGATCGCCAGCCGCTCTATTGCGGCAGCTTTCTCAGGGCCGTGCATCGGTTTTGAAACTAACTTTCCGGTGTAAGTGCCTTCGACTACTTCACTTACTGTGGCCAAGGCACCTGTAAAGCCAAGTTTTCGCGCAATTAAATCGGCAAGTTCAATTGGTGCGGCTGAGACAAGCCAAACTTGGTGACCGCTGGCTAGATGTCCTCGGGCTAGTTCAATCGTCCCAGGCCAAACTTTAGATTCCATATTCTCGTCGTAGATTTCATCGGCTAAAGCCATCACTTCACTAACATTTCGGCCAGCAACAAAAGCCAAGGCATTTTCAGTGATCCTTGCCATGTCTTGAATATTCTCTTTACCGGCGAGTAAGAATTTTCCTTGGGCAGCTCCATATTTAGTGATGTCAGAAACTGTTAGAAATTTTCTGGAAAAGAGACCGCGGGCTAGATGAAAAATACTGGCCCCGCGCATAATCGTGTTATCAATGTCGAAAAATGCGACAATTTGAGGAGTCGGCTGCTCAGTACTCGCCATACTAAATAGGTTAGTAATACAAGGCTATGCGAAACTTAATAAGACATTTCGGAAAGGTTAACTCTTGGAATCACGAGTGACGCTAATTGGCAAGCCTGGCTGCCACCTTTGCGATGATGCCCGCTTAGTTATTTCCCAAGTTTGTGCTGACCTAGAAATTGGCTGGACTGAGCTATCTATTTTGGATAACCCAGCATTAGCCGATCAGTACTTCGAGTCAATCCCAGTGACTTTGGTGGATGGCAAAGTCCATGACCAATGGCGAGTAAATCCAGATCGCCTACGTAGCGCGCTGGTTAGTTAACATCATTTTTTCGATTCTGCACACTTATTTTGCACGTCGATATATCGCTTAATTTAAAGGGTAAAAACAAGAGTTAAGTCACGTTAGTCACACCAGTAACAAACACAAAAATCTCGTTTTGCTTAGCACGAAGTTGGGCAAATATGCCAATTTTGACGTTGGCCGATATGCACCTAATCTGTTCGCCATAAGGACGAAAAAGGTTGGTTGAATGTCAGTCTCGCCTGTTGCGAAAACACCACAAGGTGTTCGAAGTGGCATCCCCGATGCAACCGTAAATCGCTTACCGACGTATCACCGTTCACTCGTCTCAATGGCTAGTCGTGGCATCCTTTTAGTTTCTTCTGAAGAGCTTGCCGATGCATCAGGTGTTAGTAGCGCGAAGCTGCGCAAGGATTTATCTTTCTTAGGTTCTTATGGCACACGTGGCGTTGGTTACGATGTTGAATTCTTGCTTTATCAAATTGCTCGCGCATTAGGTTTAACTCAACAGTGGCCAGTTGTAATTGTTGGTATTGGAAACCTTGGTCACGCTCTTGCTGGCTACCCAGGTTTCGCATCACGTGGTTTCAAAGTGGTCGGACTTTTCGATTCAGACGATAACCGCGTTGGCGAACAAGTTTCGGTAGCTGGTTTGAATGTAGTAATTAGTTCAATAGCTGATCTTCCGCAAATAGTTCGCTCGAGCGGAGTTTCAATTGGTGTGATTGCAACGCCAGAAAAATCCGCTCAAGAAGTTTGTGATGTGCTGGTTCGCCATGGGGTGACCAGCATTCTTAATTTTGCGCCGGTTCTGCTTGAAGTACCTGCGGGTGTCGATGTGCGTCGGGTCGATCTAGCAACTGAATTACAAATTTTGGCATTCCATGAACAACGTAAGTCTCAACTTGCGATGGCTGAATCGAATGCTGGATAACGTATGACAAATGTTTTCGAACCAAATATGGAACAAGACAATATTGCGCAAGCAAATATTGCCGAAACTAACAAGGTAGGTATGGGAATGGCATCACCGGCTACTGCAGCTGTTGGAGTCTCATTTGTAGTCGCGGGCCCCGGCGACCCTGATCTATTAACTGTGCGGGCGCACAGATTATTGACACAGGCAGATGTAGTTTTAGTGGATCCTGATTTAGTACTTCTGGCCGAGAAAGTTACTCATGGCCAAGTACTAATCGCCATCGATGCAAACGGCATTCCGATGTCACTTGCTGCTCGTACAAAAGTGATTAGTGATGCAAACAAAATTGGTCAACAAGTTGTCCGCTTACTTTCCGGCGACCCAGTACTTGATGGTCGGTTAGCTTTAGAGACAGCTGCTTTAGCGCAAGCTGAACTTAATTTTGAAGTTGCGGCTGGGGTTTCTGCGCTAACTGCTGTACCTGCTCATGTCGGAATGTCATTAACCGGTGGCCGCACTCGCGAAGTTCGAATTCTGGATGCTGATGCACCAGGTATCGATTGGTCACTACACACTGACTCATTAGTTGCACTAGTAATACACAATGCGGCAGACCGAGCACATGAAATAAGTAAAGCTTTAGTTAAAGCTGGTCGCGATCCGCAAACACCAGTTTCGATTATTCGTGATGGTGCAACCGTAGAACAACGTTCACTACATTCAACTTTGGAACAGTTACCCGCTGCAGTGAAACTCGCTAAGCAAGCAGGTCAAGGTTTAGTAATTATCGGTGAGACAGCCGGCGAACGAACATCTTGGTATGAAAATCGTCCGCTACACGGTTGGCGAGTATTAGTTCCGAAAACTAAAGATTCAGCCGCAGATATTTGCGAACAACTAATTACTTTTGGTGCAGTTCCATTTGAGGTACCAACAATGTCAGTTGAACCACCGCGCACACCACAACAAATGGAACGTGCCGTACATGGTTTAGTCTCTGGTCGATTTGAATGGGTGGTATTCACCAGCCTTAATGCAGTGCGAGCCATTCGTGAACGCTTCCAAGAATATGGCTTAGATGCTCGCTCACTTTCGGGTATTCGAGTTGCTGCGATCGGTGCTGAAACTGTTGATGCATTAATCGCGATGGGTGTTCGCCCTGATTTAGTTCCGGTTGACGAACAAACTACGGCAGCGTTATTAGATGAATGGCCAGAGTTTGATCAATTAGTTGATCCAATTAATCGAATTTTCTTACCGCGTGCTGATATCGCCACCGACACTTTAGTTGCTGGCTTAACTGAACTTGGTTGGGAAGTTGAAGACGTAACTGCATTCCGTACCGTGCGCGCAGCACCACCAGCAGTCGAAACTCGCGAAGCTATAAAGAGTGGCGGTTTTGATGCAGTGGTATTTACTTCGAGTAGTACTGTGCGAAATCTAGTTGGAATTGCGGGGAAACCACATCCAGCTAGCATCATTGCTTGTATTGGACCAGCTACTGCAAAGACTGCCCAAGAACACGGCCTACGTGTTGATGTACTTCCAGAAGATGCATCAATTGAATCGCTAATTAATGCATTGGCTACCCATGGTTTTGGTTTACGCGAAGAGGCTGCGCAAACTGGTGCAGTTGGTTGGCGTCCATCACGTAAACGTTCCGCAGCTCGTCGTCGCGCGACTTAATCATGACTTCCGAAGTGCGAACTACCGTTCACTTACTTCGCCATGGGGAAGTTCATAACCCTGCCAAAGTTTTATACGGACGTTTACCAGGTTACGTTTTATCTGAACTTGGACACGAGATGGCTGCGCGGGCTGGTGCAGCTTTAGCTAAACATGACATTGCGGCAATAGTTAGTTCACCACTAGAGCGTGCTCAACAAACAGCAGCGCCGGTTGCAAATGTGCATGGACTGCAAATCGGGATCGATGGCAATTTAATCGAAGCTGAAAATATTTTTGAAGGACAACGGGTTTCAGTTGGCGATGGCGTCTTACGTCAACCTAAAGCATGGCGGCACTTGTATAACCCAATAAAACCTTCCTGGGGTGAGCCATACAAAATTGTGGCTGCTCGAATGCGTAAAGCGGTTCATGATGCCCGAGATCTTGCTCGTGGTCACGAAGCAGTTTTAGTAAGCCACCAACTTCCAATTTGGATTAGCCGCTTAGATTTTGAAGGACGTCGTTTCGCACATGATCCTCGCAAACGCCAATGTAATTTAGCTTCAATCACCTCTTTAGTCTTTGACGGCGATCAACTCTCAGCTGTTGTTTATTCTGAACCTTCAGCTGACTTGATTGCGAAAGCGAGCAAGATTGCAGGTGCGTAAGTTACTTGCTGTAATTTTTTGTCTTCCATTTTTAGTTGGCTGTGGCACCAGCGAAAGTTCCACTGGCGATACCCAAACAAGTTATGTAGCTGGTAACGGGGCAATGACACTTTTGGATATTGCTCAGCGCGGTGAGGTTGTCCAGCTAAGTGGCATCACACTTGATGGCGCACAACTAGATTTAGCAAATTATTTAGGAAAAGTAATTGTCGTTAATGTCTGGGCAAGTTGGTGTGGACCATGTCGGGCTGAAGCAGTTGAGCTAACGAATCTTTCAACTGAATTTGCCAACCAGGATGTTCAATTCATTGGTTTAAATACCCGCGACGGACTAGCTGCTGCACAAGCGTTCAATAAGCGCTTTAAAACTGGCTATCCATCCATCCAAGATCAAGATGGAAAACTAACTTTGGCTTTTGGCAAATTAGGCCCGGCTGCGACTCCAACAACTCTCGTGTTGGATAGAAGTGGGCGGGTAGCTGGTCGAATACTTGGACCAGTCACCGAGACTCAATTGCGTTTGTTAATTAACGCTGTACTAGAGGATGGCTAGAAATGTTCAGCCCGATTTCGGGGATCAACATGTCGGTAGTTCCAACTGGTGTTGTTGAGATTGTGAGTAGTGGCTCACTCTTACTAGCTATTCCACTTGCCATGCTTGCTGGTGTTATTTCATTTCTTTCTCCTTGTGTTTTGCCACTTGTACCGGGTTACCTTTCGTATGCAGCGGGTATTGCCGGCGCGCGCGCAAATGCCAAACGAACTTCGATTACTAAATCACGCGCATTTTGGGGAACACTACTTTTTGTAATCGGATTTTCAATTGTGTTTGTTTCATTCGGCGCACTTTTCGGTGCAGCTGGGCAATTTTTTATCGAGCAACAAAAAATAATTCAAACACTTAGTGGTGTGATCATAATTATTTTAGGTTTAGGTTTCTTAGGATTGATTCCAGCCCTTAATCGAGAAGTGCGAGTACATCGAATTCCGACTGGGACTCTTGCCGGTGCACTAATTATGGGTATTACTTTTGGAATTGGTTGGACACCGTGTATTGGCCCAACGCTGGCTGCTGTGCAAGGTATGGCGCTAACGGAAGCTAGCGCTGGACGCGGAGCCATCCTTAGCGCAGCATTTAGTCTCGGCTTAGGTTTACCGTTTATTTTTATCGGACTGATGTTAGAACGCGGCGTCAAAGCAGTGGCGCTACTTCGCTCACACTCAAAAGGCATTATGCATTTTGGTGGCATTCTATTAATTGCAATTGGCCTTTTATTAGTAACCGGGTATTGGAATGAATTAACAATCACACTTCGGGTTTGGGCAAGTAACTGGGATGGCTGGTTACTTTGAATTTAAGTTCGAATTTACGATGGGTTTGGCGGCAATTAACTAGTATGCGAACAGCTTTAATTTTGCTGTTCTTATTGGCGCTAGCCAGTGTGCCCGGTTCGCTTTTTCCCCAACGAGGTACTTCGCCACTTCGAGTTAGTCAGTACTTACGTGACCATCCAGATGCCGGACCAATATTGGATCGACTGTATTTGTTTGATGTATTTGCTTCACCATGGTTTGGCGCAATTTACTTATTGCTGTTTATTTCGCTAGCTGGTTGTGTTATTCCTCGAGTGGGTGTGCATTGGCAAGAGTTAAGAAGTTTGCCACCACAGGCGCCAACGAATTTAAACCGACTTCCCGCTTACCAACAGTGGGTTGTATCCGACCAGAAGCAGGACGTTTTACTTAAAGCCGAACTAAGTTGGCGTAAATCTGGTTGGCGGATTAGAACTGGTCCAGATTGGATTTCAGCTGAACGAGGCTACGCCCGGGAAACTGGAAATCTAATTTTCCATTTAGCATTACTTATTGTTCTAGTTGCAGTTGGATTTGGTGGTGCAACTGGCTACAAAGGCACAGTTATAGTTCGTGAAGGCGCTGGATTTGCAAATAACGTTACGCAATATGACACGTTTGCACCGGGGCGTAATTTCAATCCCGAAGAACTTTCACCTTTTGCTTTTGAGTTGACAGATTTCAGCGCCGAATATCAACGAGGCGGAATGCAAAATGGTGCTTCGCGAATGTTCCAGGCCGATTTCGATCTTGTTCGTACACCTAATTCACCAGTAGAGAAAGTTGAATTACAAGTAAATAAACCGCTACGTGTTTCAGGTTCAAGTGTCTATTTGGTCGGGCATGGTTATTCACCAGAATTCACAATTAAAAATGAAGCAGGCGAAATTGTTTGGCAAGATGCTGCAGTATTTTTGCCGCAAGATGGAGCTTTCACTTCCACTGGTGTGGTTAAAATTCCAGACACAGTGCCACAACTTGGGATCCAAGGTTTCTTTTTACCAACTTTAAGTGCTGACTTTAGTACTGGCCCCCGATCTGAATTTCCGGCCGCAGATCGCCCCGCTGTTTATTTAAGCGCTTGGCTTGGAGATCTTGGTCTTGATAATGGCATTCCACAAAGTGTGTACAAATTAGATACAACAAATATGAAGCGCATAGGTATTGAAGAGTTGATCCCTGGACAAACTTGGGAATTACCCGAAAACCAAGGAACGCTTGAGTTCACTGGTTATAAAGAATGGGCTTCGTTTTCAATAACTCAAGATCACGGTAAAGGCTGGGCACTGGTTGCTTCGATGTTAGCGATTTTTGGGTTAACACTTTCACTCCTGGTACCTAGGCGTCGAGCTTGGCTACGGGTTAGTGAAACTTCTGAAGGGGCTACGCTTTGTGAAGTTGCCGGTTTAGCAAAAACCGAAGCACCAGGCTTAACTAGCGAAATTGAAAAATTAGCTTTAAGTTTGAAGTAACAGAATAAAAGGTTGTAATGCAAATAGATCAAAGTTTGGCCGAGTTAAGCGATCTTCTTATTTATGGTGCGATGACCACTTTGACTGCAGGCATGGTCGCATTCAGTGTTGCACTAGCTAAAGGTCGCCAGCTAGAACCTATTTCTAATTCAGAAAATCGATCCATTGAGATTTCCCACCAATTAAAAATGGGCGCAACCACAACTTTAGAAACTCCTTCAGTTACGACTTCAAATGCCGAAGGCGCTGGAAGGCGTGCGGGAAATATTGGCATGGCCGTGATGTGGTTGAGCACTATTTTGATTGGCGGCGCTTTAGTACTGCGTGGACTATCGGCTAATCGATTGCCGTGGGGAAATATGTATGAGTTTTCCATTGCTGCAGGTTTTTCGATTACCGCTGCATATTGCGCACTATCGTTAAAGCGTGATTTGCGTTGGCTTGGTTTGTTTATCACGATTCCAGTTTTACTAGCTCTTGGTTTAGCAATTACGGTGCTGTACACCGAAAGTGCGCCGTTAGTTCCAGCACTTCGGTCCTACTGGCTAGCGATTCACGTAACGACTGCAATCGTTTGTATCGGTGCATTTACCGTGGGCGCGCTGCTGTCGAGCCTTTATTTAATTGCTGAAAAATCTGAGGATCGGATTAAAGCTAGTACTACCGCAACAAAATTGGATCAACTAGCTAAGCGACTACCAAATGCTGACCGATTAGATTTAATGGCTTACCGAATTCACGCCTTTATGTTTCCGCTTTGGACTTTCTCGGTAATAGCGGGAGCGATTTGGGCTGAAGCCGCTTGGGGACGTTACTGGGGTTGGGATCCAAAAGAAACTTGGGCGTTTATAACTTGGGTTATTTATGCGGCTTATTTACACGCCAGAGCAACTGCAGGTTGGCGTGGACGTAGGGCTGCATACATTGCCATCGCTGGCTTCTTAGCAATTATTTTCAATTACTTCGTTGTGAATACAGTGATTCAAGGCTTGCATTCGTACTCTGGTTTAAATTAAGAAAACCAAATGGCAATACTGCTGATCACTGAAAAAATCAGAAGTAGTCGGCCGGTAAACATTAATACCGGAATCAATTCTGGGCCAGTTACCCCACTGCGAATTAAATGTAATGGGTAACGAGCAGACAAAATTGCGAATAATCCAACGTAGGCATTAACCGGACCAGATGGTTGGAAAGATTCGATAATCGGCATTACAAATGCAACCACAATTGTAAATCGATATAGTTCGCGAGTTCTTTGATCCCCAAGTTTGACCGCTAGGGTTCGCTTACCAGTTAGAGTGTCCGTTGGAATATCACGTAAATTATTTGCAATCAGAATCGCACTCGAAAGTGCGCCGCATGAAATTCCGCCCAAGACGGCAACCCACGAGATAAAACCAGTTTGGGCAAACGTTGTGCCCACTACAGCGACTAATCCAAAGAAGACAAAAACAAAAAGTTCACCGAATCCGGCATACCCATATGGATTCTTACCACCGGTGTAGAACCAAGCTGCCAAAATTGAAAGTAAACCAACCGGAATTAAAATCCATAAATCACTTATTACGCTAATCCCAAGACCAGCAACTGCAGCTAGCCCAAAACTTATAAATGCAGCGCGCTGTACTTCAGTTGGACTTGCTAACTCTTGTCCGACTAAGCGAACTGGACCAACGCGATTTGCGTCTGTGCCGCGAATACCGTCGCTGTAGTCATTTGCGTAGTTAACGCCAACTTGTAAAGCCAGTGAAACTACAAGCGCAAGAATTGCGATAATCGGATTGAAGCCGCCTTCAAATTTTGCAATTGCGCTGCCAAGTAAAATAGGGGCTACTGCCGCCGGCAAAGTTAGTGGCCGTGCGCCTTCAATCCATTGTTCTCTTGTCGCCATTTACTTACCTGTTCCTGGGTGTGGGATTTCGCCGCTAGCAATTGATTCGCCAGCTTTTAATCGAAGTGATAGTCGATCAATTTTTCCTGAGTCGAGCATTGGTAACTGATCTACAATCTGAATCGATCTAGGTGTTGCCGCCCGGCCAATTCGATCCGTGACAGTTTGTCGCATTAATTCAATTAAAGCGTCAGTGTCTGAATAAGTATTGCGTAACTTTACATAAGCCATAGGTATTGAACCCCAGAGTTCATCAACAATGTCGATTACGGCAACATCAGAAATATCTGGGTGATGACGCAAAAGTGCTTCGACTGCGGATAGTGAAACATTAGTTCCACCTACTTGAACTACATCATCTAACCGCCCAAGTACATGTAGTAATCCTGAGGTATCTAACTTTCCAACATCATGAGTCATTAATTTATTTTGAATTACGGTTACCGCATCTAGATCTGGTCGTAGTCGATATCCAGATGCCACCACTGGTCCAGAAATTGAAATACGGCCTGGTTCAACATCATCTTTTGTGCCAAGTGAGATAGTTACACCTTCGAGCGGTTGTCCGTCGTAAACACAACCGCCGCAAGTTTCAGTCATTCCGTAAGAGACAACAACATTAATTCCAAGTTCGCGTAACCGATTTAACATCGGCTGTGGCGTAGCTGCTGCGCCGCTAAGGATTAAAGCGTAGGACTGGAGCGCCTCGATACCAACTGAACCAGCTTCAAGTAATCTGCCAATTTGAGTTGGAACTAATGAAACTGCTAGAGGTCGACCATCAGCTTTACTTTCGCGCACAGCTTGCAAAGTCGTTGCCGCAAAAGTTGCCGGATCAAATTGCCGGCCGCCGCCAGTTGATGGATCAACTAAATAAGGACTGCCATGTAAATGTGCACGAAGTAAAACCATCACACCGGCGATTCGGTGGGCTGGTACAGACATAACCCAGCGGTAATCAGATCCGAAACGTTTAGCAAATGCAGCAGCTGAACTTGTTAGTGCAGCAGTTGTTAAAAGTACACCTCGTGGATTTCCAGTTGAACCAGAAGTTGAACAGACTACGGCTATGTCAGCAGATTCCAGCGGGTACGCCGGATCATCAGGTTTCAATGCCGACATAAGTAAATCCACCAAGCCAGCCGGTCCAGTTGGAATCGGTGCGATAGCCGGACCATTTCCAGAAATTGCTTGGATCAACGCGGGGGCAAGCCGAATGACACCACTCGGGCCAGGTGGAATCGGTACGGCCACCAAGTTGCGAGCAACTTTGCCGGATATGTCAGATTGAGTCATTGTGACTAGCCTAGAACGATAGCGAAACTAACTAATCCAAAAGGCACTTAAATGGACACTCGAAATAAGTACGTATTGCCTCCAGTGGTGGCTGATGGCAGCCCAGCAAAGTCCGATCCAAGTTACTCCTCGATTAACCCTGCTTGTAAATGGGAATCTATTGGTGAATACAGCGACATAAAACTTGAACTATCAAGTGGTGCAGATCGCGGAATAGCCAAGATCACAATAAATCGTCCGGAGAAAAGGAATGCGTTTCGCCCGCAAACTGTTAAAGAATTAATTCACGCATTTGAAGAAGCTCGTGATAATCCGACTGTCGGCGTAATTATTTTGACTGGCCAAGGTGATTGGGCATTCTGCAGTGGCGGCGATCAAATGATTCGCGGCGACGATGGTTACATCGGCGATGATGCAATTGCCGAAGCAGGGGTTGGCCGACTAAATGTTTTAGATTTACAAATTGCGATTCGCCGAATTCCAAAACCTGTTATTGCAATGGTTGCTGGTTATTCAATTGGTGGAGGCCATGTCCTGCATGTGGTTTGTGATTTAACTATTGCCGCCGACAATGCGCGCTTTGGGCAGACTGGACCAATAGTTGGTTCATTTGATGGTGGTTATGGTTCTGGATTACTTGCTCGCCACATTGGGCAAAAACGTGCCCGTGAAGTTTGGTACACCTGTCGTCAGTACGGTGCCGAGCAAGCTTATGACTGGGGCTTAGTAAATCAAGTTGTGCCGATTGCCGATTTAGAATTAGAGACAGTTAAGTGGTGTAACGAAATGTTAGAACTTTCACCACTGGCACTTCGGATGCTTAAAGCAAGTCACAATGCAGTGGATGACGGTTTAGCTGGCGTTCAACAACTTGCTGGGGATGCCACACTTTTGTTTTACATGAGCGAAGAAGCACAAGAAGGTCGTAACGCTTATAAAGAAAAGCGTAAACCAGATTTTAAGCAATTCCCTAAGCGCCCGTAGTAATACGCGGGATAAGTATGTCGATCGAAAATTTAGCGGAGCAAGCAACAGCATTTGCTTTGCCACTGACGATGAAATTTCGCTCGACTGAAATCAGAACAGGATTAGTTTTTCAAGGGTCAGCTGGGTGGGGTGAATTTGCTCCGTTTGAAAACTACGATGATGAAATTTCGGGACGTTGGTTAGCTGGCGCACTTGAAGCTGCATTTGGTGACTGGCCGACACCAGTTCGCGAGAGCGTCCCAGTGAATGCGATTATCCCTGCAGTTTCGAATGAATTAGCTGCAGCAATAACTTTTCGATCAGTTGTTGAATATGGTTTAACCACACTAAAAGTTAAAGTAGCCGAACCTGGTCAAAGTCTTGGCCAAGATTTAGTGCGGATCCAATCTATTCGATTACAGCTAGAAGACCTAGGTGTTTCAGATGTAAATATTCGAATAGATGCAAATGGCGCCTGGAGTGCAAAAGAAGCTGTCGAGATAATTCCGCAATTTGAATTTATGGCTGGGGGATTAGATTACGTTGAACAACCATGTGCAACGTTAGCTGAATGTGCAAAAGTAAAGTCAGAATTATTTGTAAAAATTGCAGTAGATGAGGGTTTGCGTTTAGCAAAACAAGTTGATCCAGAAGCTTTGCGAAATAGTGCGGATGTTTTGATAGTTAAATCAATTCCAATGGGCGGTACCCGAATTGCTCTCGATGCAATTGAACAAGTTGGTTTGCCAGTTGTAGTTAGTGGAAGTTTAGATACTTCAATCGGGTTAGCCAGCGGATTAGTGCTAGCCGCAAGTGTGCCAGATTTAGCTGGAGCTTGTGGTTTAGCAACTGGTGCGTTGTTCGCAAGTGATTTAGTTAAGCACCCGGTACTACCGCGCAATGGTCAAATCACAGTGACGATTCCAAAACCTGATCCTGACTTACTTACCGCAGCAAACGAAAAAGTTACGGCAGCCCAGCAGAAAGCTTGGCAAGAAAGAATGATTCGAGCTTGGTATGCAAGTGGGGCTAAATTAGTTTCGGACACAGTTAGGCAGGCGGTGGAGCAGTGGTAGCTAATGGAACTACTAATCCGGCAACCCTGCTAGCTATTTGTGTTGCCGAAGCCGCACTTAAAGTTGGCGTAACTGATGTTGTAGTTTGCCCAGGCTCACGTAGCGCTCCTCTTGCCTGGCAGTTTGCTGCTCTTGCAAATAAAGGGCGAATTAAGTTACATACTCGAATTGATGAGCGCGAAGCGGCTTTCTTAGCACTTGGGCTTGCTAAAAAAAGTAACCGACCTGTGCCAGTTGTCGTGACTTCAGGAACCGCAGTGGCAAATCTTTTACCTGCCGTTGTTGAGGCCCATCACAGTGGCGTGCCATTAATAGTGCTCAGTGCGGATCGATTAGCTGCGGTCCGCAGAAATAGTGCTCCGCAAACCACTATCCAACCTGGCATGTTTGAAAATTTTGTAAAAACCCAAGTGGATACAGCTACGGCAACTGAGCAAATTTATGCAGCTTTTCAAAACTCAATTACCGGGCATTTTGGCCCTGTTCACATTAATACCCAATTTGATTTGCCACTTATGCCAACGGATCCAACTGCCGTAATTGCCGAAGTCGCTGTTGCTGAATTCAAAGAAGTAATCGCTGAATCAAAACCGTTAACTTTGCCAGCTCGAGGGTTACTAATTGTTGGCGATATAAGCCCGGGGCCGCAGGTTGAAAAATTAGCTCAGTTTGCGAAAGCTGCTGGCTATCCAATTATTTGGGAACCTACGGCGCAGTTACATAGTTCAGATAATGCTTTAAGTTATGGCGCATTACTTTTACAAACTGGAAAAACTCCAAAACCCGATGTAGTAATTAGTGTTGGCTTAATTGGCTTATCACGCAGTGTTTTAGCACTACTTAAATCAACACCGAAACACATCGCAATTCACTTACCCAACTCTGGTTCGGATTTACCAAATCCGGTTTTAAGTGCCCAAGAAAGTATTAATTACATTCCGCAAGCGCTTACGCCGGCTGAATCAAGTTGGTTAAGTACCTGGCAAGAGTTGGATCAGCTAGCTGGTCAAGTAGTGATTAAAAATCTAAATTCAGAGACTTTAACGGGACCGAATACAGCAGTTGAACTTTGGAATCAACTTGCCGATGATTCAAATTTATTTATTTCGGCTTCTTGGCCAGTTCGACATATTGAAATGTATGCCCAAACCAGAACTGGATTAACGGTATTTGGGAATCGTGGCGTAAATGGAATTGATGGCTTAATTTCAACAGCCTGCGGAGTAGCACTTAACGCTACGCAGCGAACTTACTTACTAATTGGAGATATTGCTTTCTTACATGGAATGGCAGGCTTAAATATTTCAGATTTTAATGTAAAACCTAATTTGACTGTAGTTGTTGTCGATAATGATGGCAGTGGAATATTTAGCCAGTTAGAACAGGGCGATCCTGCTTATTCAAAATATTTCGAACAAATATTTGGTACACCACATGGACGCGATCTGTGGGTTATAGCTGAAGCTTTGGGTGTGCCAGCTGCACGAGTAACCACAAAATCTGAATTTGTAAGTGCGTTGAATCGAACTAATAAAATCCCGGGAATCCATGTGATTGTCTGCACTACTGGGCAACGGTCAGCGGAGCAGGCGCAAATAACCAAAATTACAAAAGAAGTTAACGAAGCGCTCTGATCTAGCAGTTTTTGTCAGCAAGCTGAACTAGTCTGGCAGTAATCAAAATTGGAAAGACGTAACTGCAGTGGCCGATAAGTTTTTAAAAGTTGAAGTTGAGCAACCAGCAAATGCCAAACTTCCTAAACGAGTGTCCTATTCCCAGATGGCACTTTTTCAACAGTGTGGCTTGAAATACTTTTTTTCTTACATCGATAATTGGCGCGAACCACCAACTGCAGCGTTAGCAGGTGGCTCAATAACTCACGATGTAATTGAGCGTTTGTATCGACTGCCAAGCGAACAACGTACGTTACCAGCTGCCATTGAGATACTTCGAGAATATGGTCCTAAGTTTTTACAACAAAGTGAGTATCTAAAGTTTGCAGATGACTTAAAGATGAAACATTCAGTCCGTGAAGCAGTGGAAAATTTGTTTGCGCTTGAAACTCCGACTGAATTAGTAGTTCAGCCTGAGCATTTGGAAATGGAACTGAATATAGAAATTAATGGTGTTAATTTCTTTGGCAAAGTTGATCGATTTACTCAAGATGGAATAAATCGAGTAACTGACTATAAAACCGGAAAAAGTCCAGGCAAGTTTGTGGACGACAAACTAGCCCAACCTTATTTGTATGCACTTGCGTACAAGGAACAATATGACATTGATGTTGATGAGGTTGAATTAATTTTTTTGAATGCCAAAGAAGTTGTTCGCCGACCAGCTGATTGGGGACTGGTTACAAAAGTTGGTGAGTCGCTAGCCGTAATGCGCGCTGAAAGCGAAGCTAGTATTAGCAATTCCGCTTGGGACGCGAAAGTTTCAAAACTTTGTGACTATTGCGCTTTTTCACAGGTGTGTCCAGCACGCAATCCAGAAACAACTATTCCGGGTGGAACTGATTGTGATACCAAACTTGCTAGTGCCGGCTTATTACATAAGTAGTTAATGCTATTTAGTTAAACCGTCTTTAAACACTGATAAAAATAAATCAACGTCAGTTTTACTAATAATCATTGGCGGTTTTATTTTAAGTACGTTATTTGCTGGACCGTCACTAGATAAAAAGACACCTTGATTTTTAGCAAATTCGAGTAACTGGGCAGTAATTGCTGTGGCTGGCTCTTGAGTTTTTTGGTCAAGAACCAATTCAACGCCAATAAATAATCCGCTTCCTCGGACATCACCGATAACTGGAATTTTGCTAGCCAGCGCCCGAACACTATCCATTAAGTAGTTACCCATTTTTTGAGCGTTAGCTTGTAAGCCCTGATCTGCAACTACATCCAAAACTGCTTGGCCGATGGCTGCTGAAACTGGATTACCACCAAAAGTGTTGAAGTATTCCATTCCGGTTAAGAATGATTGAGCAATTTCAGGTGTGGTAACTACCGCAGCAAGCGGATGTCCGTTACCAATTGGTTTTCCGATGGTGACAATATCTGGAACAACTCCATGTAGTTCAAATCCCCAGAAATGCTCGCCGACCCGACCCATCCCAATCTGAACTTCATCCGCGATACAAATACCACCAGCCGCGCGCGTTTGTTCATATGCGGATTTTAAGAAACCTGGCGCCAACGTTATTTGTCCAGCGGTACTAATAATCGATTCGCTGATAAATGCGCAAAGTGGTTGCTTTAAGTCAGCAAGTTGTGCCGCAAATTCGGCAGCGTACTTTGTACCCGCATCAGCACCTCGATGTAAACCTTTGTAGCTATCTGGTGTCGGGACAACGCGAACATGATCTGGTCGACCGGCGCCACCTTTGCCTGCAAATTTGTATGGACTTATATCGATAATGCTGCTGATATGTCCGTGGTAAGCGTGATCTAAAGCAATCACACCTTTGGCTTTTGTATGTGCCTGGGCAAGACGTAACGCTAAATCGTTTGCCTCTGATCCGCTATTAACAAAGAAAACAACATTCAATGGATCTGGAAAAGTACTAGCTAGTGAACGGGCGTACTCAATTGCATTTTGATTTAAGTAACGCGTATTTGTATTTAACGTAGCCATTTGTTTTTGACCAGCGGCTACAACCCTAGGATGTGAATGGCCAACATGAGCCACATTGTTTACTAAATCTAAATAAGGACGACCTTTACGATCGTGTAAGTAAGCGCCTTTACCGGAAACTATTTCAATCGGTTCTTGAAAATTCAAGCTCAATGCTCGGGATAAAACAACTTGGCGTTCCTGAGCTAAAACCTCGACTGGCATTAATGTGTGCGCATCAGTTCCTTGCGCAATCTGCAAAACTAGATTTGGATTTGGCGAAATACTTCGCCAAACTGGCAATTCAATAAGTGGTGCCACACCATAAATATCTAAACCCATTCCGCATAAGTCAGTTAGTAACTGGAAGTGAGTATGCGGTGGCCAGCCAACATTTTCGTGCTCTTCGCCCATAGTTGCGATTAAATCGCCAGTCGAAATTTCTTTACCTATATGCAGGTTGTCTAAGGATGGCCTGGAGAGGTGTCCATAAAGTGTGAAAAAAGGAATCCCAGTATCTGTTTTATGACGCAAAATAATTACTGGGCCATAATCTAAATGGACATTATTGTCATTGAAATATTCAACTACACCATCTAACGCTGCAAATACTGGTGTTCCAGCTGGCGCAAATAAATCCACACCTAAGTGCACGGTTCGTCGGTTTGGACTATCTACTGAAAATGCTTCGCCCTCGTAAACTTCACGATTCTCGCAGTAGTGACCAATCGCAAGGTCTGCACCCGCTTGACTCATTAAAGTGAAGATTTGTTCAGTTTGCCTCGGAATATTTGGGTTATCGCCTGCCCAGTTAAGCCAAATTTTTTGCACATCTCGAAGCGGCGGCATCACCACATCGCTAATTGCAGCTCGGCCACTCATTAAGTACTGACGAATTTCACGACTGCGTGGATTGGCTTCAAATCCACAAACACTGCGAATTCGGTAGAGCGCTAAATTTGGATCAACTTTATTAAGTGATTGAATCAGTTTTTGAAAACTATCTTGGCTGATTAGTAAGTAGTCATTATCTGGATTGTTAGCGGACTGAATTGCAGCCATTGTGATACTTGTGGCAATTCGTAATTTTATTAATCCAAAAACTAGATTCAGCTCTGTAGCACTAAATGGTGTCACATTGTGGTAACCGCGGATAACTGGAAGAAAATCTGCAACTGGGTCTTCCAAATTTTGAATTGTGTAGGCACAAGCTACAGCTAAGCCACAAATTCTTGGGGCAATGATCACATCACCAAAATCAATTAAAGATGTAACTCGGCCGGAACCAACCACAATATTGTTGTCATTGGCATCAT
>CAJBBC010000108.1 GCA_903951185.1 uncultured Actinomycetes bacterium | reverse complement strand
TGGCAAGAAACAACTATGCCAGTTGGAATATGTGTAATCCGAACAGCTGAGTCAGTTGTATTAACCCCTTGTCCACCTGGGCCAGAAGCGCGATAAACATCTATCCGCAAATCATCTTCGGCAATATCAATTGAATCAGCCTGTTCCACGACTGGAATAACTTCCACTTCAGCAAAAGATGTTTGTCGGCGGCTTTGATTATCAAAAGGTGAAATTCGAACTAATCGATGAGTCCCCTGCTCAACCGATAGCGTTCCGTACGCATAAGGAGCACGTACGGCAAATGTAACTGATTTAATTCCAGCTTCTTCTGCGTAAGAAGTATCGTAAATTTCAGTCGCCCAATTATGGCGTTCGCAGTATCGCAAATACATCCGAAGTAACATTTCTGCCCAATCAGCAGCGTCAACTCCCCCAGCGCCAGATCGAATAGAAACTAAAGCTTCCCGTGCGTCATATTCACCAGATAACAAGGTGCGAACTTCAAGTTCGCCAATCAGGACTTCGATCGAACCTAGTTCAGTGTTTGCTTCGGAAATAATTGCAGTGTCATTATCTGCTGACCCTAATTCGTAAAGCACATGAACATCATCTAAGCGAGAGCGTAAATTCTTTATCCGAGCTAAATCAGATTGCAGTACCGATAGCCGACTTGTGATTTTTTGAGCTTGCGCTTGGTCATCCCACAGATCTGGCGCCGAAGCCTGCATTTCAAGTTCAACTATTTCCGCGGACATCGATTCGGGATTAAGTACTTTTTCAATACTTTTTAGCGTCGAATCAAGCGAAGCATGATCAGCTGCAAAATCACCGGTAGTCACAATGCTTAAGGTTATCGTGCTTTTGATTTCTCAAGAAAACTAACTAGTTTTGACGGCTGCTTTTGCACTTGAGGTTACATTTAGTGACAGGCCTGGTAGTAAATATCCAAATGGCAGACTTGCTTCTGCCTGCAGAGTGATCTGTACAGTATTTTCAACAACTGAAAAGTCAATAACTTTAAGATTTTTGAGCTCCGAAGCTAAACCGAGTTTATTAAGGTAAATGGTGGATTTTTGTTTAGCCATTTCCGGGTTTAACCGAATTGGTTCAGTGACCCCAGATTCGTAAATATGTGCAATGTCTATTGAATGACTTGCAGCTAAAGCAGTTGCATCAGCCACACTGTCTAATTTTGAGCGAGTTACCCATAATGCAGCGATATTTACTGAAGTAGTAAGAACGAGTAAAGCAACTACAGCTAAGCCAATGCCCAACAAGAATATTGTCCCTTGATCATCATTCTTGATATTTACTTCACTCATTGCGGTTCTTGAACTGCTTCAGCCTGTAATCCAGTTACAGTCAATTTCTG
The DNA here is from genome assembly GCA_903951185.1 of uncultured Actinomycetes bacterium. Taxonomy (GTDB): domain Bacteria; phylum Actinomycetota; class Actinomycetes; order S36-B12; family UBA5976; genus UBA5976. Next base: position 1,289 of record CAJBBC010000108.1, on the reverse strand, counting down.
ACTTCCTAAAAGTGCTGGCAGACTCACAAAGATATCTCTAGTCACCTTTACTGTGACAATTCCATCTGCGGTCAAACAAGGGTTAGTAGTGCATTCAATTTGTATTTGATTGATCAAATTAGAACTAACGCTGTAGTTAATTGCATTAACTGCTCTTACTCGAGCACTTGAATCTGAGCTGGCTGAGACAAAAGCCCGAGCTCCTATTCGAGCGGCATTCTGAACCTCAATATAACTTGTGGCAATTTTCAAAGTTGCTGTGCTTATGTAAGCAATCGGAATCATTAGTGCAACAGCGGTCGCTACAAACTCAATTGCAACATTTCCTAAATCGTTGTGCAGAATTTTCACAGCGATTTCTCATCAACTGACTTGCCGAGTGCTAGTAAATTTAGTTTTACTCCAACCCATGGAATTTGGTAATTCTTGGTGATTTTCACTTCAACAAAAGTTATGCCATTTTGACTAGTTCGCCGAGTGATTACTGATTCATAATCTACGATTCCTTGGTTAGCCAATCTTTGGATAGCTTCGGCTGTTCCTTCCATTAATGTCGCATCAAAGGCGCTAGCAGCTCTCGCTCCAGAATTTGCTGCTGCAATAAGTGTTATTTGAACATTGAGCAGATTTGCAATCTGCACTACAGCCAAAAACACGCCAACGAGCAACGGTGCTATAAGAGCAAAACCAACAGTATTAGAGCCCTGATCACGGAGCTGAAACTGAGCGAATCGCATTTTGAAGTACCGACTTAAGTTGATCATCAGCAATGGACCAAATCGCAACTACTAACCCAGCAGTCATAACGGTAACTAGTACCCACCCTGGTACGTCGCCCTGCTCATTTTTTATAAACTCCTTAAATCTCACTTTGGCTTTTACCAATGTTGAATTGAATGATTCTAGTGATTTATTCATTTTTCTCCTTGCTAGAAATTATTAAGTGCGATAAGTCCGGGGTAAAGTGCTACAACTACTATCAGTGGCAGAATTAAGAAGACAACTGGAATCATCATCAAGGTTTCTTTTTTTCCAGCAAGTGTCATAAGTTTTCGAGCTTCCAAGTTACGTGCATCCATCGCTTGAGCTCGTAGGACATCTGCGATGGGCGTGCCACGCTCAATGGCCATCATCAGAGCTCGAAATGCGCGAGAAACCGAAGGGCTGTTAAGTTCACGCTGGGTTCGATCAAGGCTCAATAGAAAGTTGTCTCCTACATCTAATCCACTGATTAATCTTCGAATTTCCAAACTTAAGTTTCCAGAGCAAGTCTGAGCAACTCGATGCAT
>CAJBBC010000107.1 GCA_903951185.1 uncultured Actinomycetes bacterium | reverse complement strand
TAAACCAGTTCGACCTAGGCCAACTTTAACTTCATCAACAATAAATAAAACATCAAACTCTTTACATAAACGTGATAGCGACTTTAAGAAACCATCTGGTGGAACGATTAGTCCACCGTCTGACTGAATCGGTTCAGTAATCAAACAAGCAACATCACCTTTTTTCATTTCAGCGCGAAGTTGGTTCAAGATGTCGTTGACTGATTCTTCGATGTTGCCTAAATGCGGGCGAAATGGATCTGGGAACTTTATAAATTGTGCTGCACTATCGGCTTGCGCATTTGTGCCAACGTGTACACCGGAAACACCCATCGCAATACCAAGTCCACCGTGATAACTATTTTCAAAAGTAAGCACTCGTGATTTATTAGTGTTCGTCAAAATTGACCGAAGGACCACATCGTTTGCATCGGTGCCGGTGTTGCCTATGTAAACGCGTCGATCGCCATTGCCTGGAACTATCGAAAGTAAAAGTTCGGCGAATTTAACTAAGTCCGGGTGGATAAGAGATATTCCACCGAATCCAGGTGGATTTGTTGCCGCGTCAATAATCGCTTTAGTAACAATTGGATGTCCGTAGCCAAGGCCGCCAGCTGTCCAACTACTTGAGAAGTCCAGTAGTTCGCGGCCGCCTGGTTCAAATAAAACGGTACCCTTGCCTGATTCAGCAACTAATGGGAAAAAGCGAAGTTTCTCAACACCGGCAATGACTTTTGCATCACGCGATACTAAATCACGAACTTCTTCATGCATTTTTATCCCGATCCAACTAACTAGTTAATTTGTAAGCCGCAATTGAATTGTCATACCCAATCGCCTTAGCGACTCTCTTGGCATCTTTTAAACTCCATAAATCTTGACTAACCCATTCATCAAGGATCTTGCCAAAACCATTACGGAATAACTTGGCACCTAAGTAAGTTAATTCAGGTAAACCCCACGCATCTGAACTGAACAAGATTTTGTGAAACGGAGCTAGTTCTAAAGATTCAGCAATAACCGCTTGGCTTCTGGCGCCGGTGTAGTTAATCGCCAAACCAACATCCATATAAACATTGTCAAACATCTGAGCTAAGTAACCAGCATTTCGATGGAACGGATATGTGTGCAACAGCATTACTGGAATACCTCTTGCCTCCGTTTGCTTAATGAAGTTTGTCATTAGTAGCGGGTCACATAAGTGCAGGAATAAATCAGGATCACCAAAGCCAATGTGAAACTGAATAGGCAACTTAGTTTCAAGCCCGGCATAAATCAAATGACGCAGTAAAACTGGATCTGAGATTCGTGCTGGCCTACCAGCTGCTACATCTTTTAAGACAGCGGCGATTGCCGTTTGAACTTCTTGTTTTGTTGGCGCAGACGGTTCAAAATGAAGACCATAGCGATAGGCAACAATACTTTTCAGCCCTACTGCCCCAACGGTTGCAACCCGCAAAGTTTCAGCAAAGTCAGCGATAAAACTTTCAGCCGTAGTTGCGCCAGCATCCAACATTTTTTCTGCTGTTGTTTCAAGCCTGATGATCTCATCGACTCGGCTTTCAGATAACTGAGCCATCGCAGCGGGTCCGTGTATTTCATCACCGCGGTATCCAGTTTCAATTAAAGAGTATGTAATTCCACTTGCTTTAAGCATCCGTCGATTTACTTCTTCAGCGCCTAGTTGCATCCGGCGGTCAAAATAAGCTTGCGGATCTGCATGTGCAGGTAGGTCGATTAGCGGCGAACACCATTTTCTGGTGGCAAACCCAACTTGGCTATTCATCGCAAGCTCGAGTGATTTTGGTTGGCGATCAGATTCAGTGATCATATTCGCAAATTGCTCAACAGTTGGATCGCTTTTGAATACGCCATGAACATGGTGATCAAGCAGTGGTAACTGATCTACAAATTCGATGATCTCGGAAGACATAAGAAATTAATACACTGCTGCGTAACGTGCACACTTTTCTGGATTATCAAGGCCAGATAAAGTCTTTTCTTCACTTGCGCGAATACCTAAATGCGTGTCAATCAAATCTTTTGCAAACCACGAGTTCATAGTCTTATTGGCTTTAAACGCTTCGATTGCCTGATTGAGTGAAGTAGGTAGTGGTGGCACGTCAACATTGTCAATGTGATCATCAACTATGTGATCAATAACTAATTTTCGATCTAAACCATCACACATTGCATTTACTAAACAAGCCATCACGATGTGTGGATTAGCTGTGGCATCAGCTGCTCTGAATTCAATGTTGTAAATCTTATTTGGATCGGCTCCACTTGGAATCGGGCAGATTCGAAGTAGGGCTTCACGATTCTGGCGACCGATGCAAATACCGCCAGCGCTCCATCGATGTGGTGTTAGTCGAAGTGCGGAGATTTGACTTGGAGCTGTCCAAGCCAAAATACCTTCAGCGTGATCTAGTACGCCGGCAAATGCTGACTCGGCAACTTTAGATAGTCCTGCTTTACCGGCCGGATCATATGTTGCTGGCTTTCCATCTTTTTTAAGTGACAAATGCACGTGCACACCGTTACCAACACCTTCAGGATGTGGCAGCGGCACGAAGGTTGCACGTAAATCGTTTTCTCTGGCAACATGTCGAACAATTTCTTTAAGCATGACTGCTTGATCGCTAGCTTTAAGCGCATTTTGTGGCGTAACTGTTACTTCAAATTGGCCAGCGCCGTATTCAGGTAACCAGTTTTCTAATTCGATCCCAGCATCAACAAAAGCGCGCCAAACATCATTACCAAATGGTTCAGTAACTAACATGCCATCTAATCCAAAAGGTGAACCTTGTAATGAACTGCCATCGGCATTCTTGGTAACAAATTCGTGCTCATATGAAGCAATAACTTCTAAGCCATGATCTTTTTTCAAGCGCTCAAGCGCATTTTTCAAAAGACTCCGTGGACAGCATTCCCATGGCTTACCATCCATAGTGTGTTGATCGGCTAAGTAGACTTCAACATCACGGCCATATTTTTTTCCACGAAAAATAGCTTTAGTCGACATATCTGGAATCAAACGCAGGTCGCCTAATGCCCCGAATGGATTTGGATCTGCAAGTGCGCCGAATGCATTTAACGCCAAGTCAGCCGGCACCCAACCAACTCCAGAATTTAAATTCAGTTCTGATTTTGGAAGTGAACGACCTCTAGTTAAGGCAACTAAATCGTTTACGGCAATAAATGCAAACGGTTCGGCGTTATCTGATTTCATGAACTTTCACTTCCCCTGTTTTTGAATTGATGTGTAGCAATGTGCCATTCTTAAGTTCATTTACATCTTTATCGTCGGCTCTAACTCCAGAGGACCAAGCAGTAGTCGTGCCATTTTCAGTTTTCCAAAATAAGTCATAGTAGTCAGCCTCAAGTTCAGGTGATCTATTTTCAGGTTTATGTTGACAGACAATAACAAGTTCATCTTCAGTCATAATTAACGCATTTATTGAGGTGTAGCGAATCGGATCAAGGTTTTTAACTAGTTCGCAGTAGGCAGCAACGATGTCATTGTTGTGCAACCTAAGTTGGGTCAAAAAGGCGGCGAAATACTGTTCACTATCTGTGTCGCCATCAAGTTCGGCTATTAAATCTGGATCGATTAAAGAACTAAGTGCATCGCCGCGAGCAACTCC
>CAJBBC010000106.1 GCA_903951185.1 uncultured Actinomycetes bacterium | reverse complement strand
GTAATTGATAAAGGCATCACTATGGCGGACTTAAAAGGTACGCTCGATCATTTTGCCTCAACAATGTTTGGCGAAGGTATTGTCACTCGATTGCGTCCTTCGTACTTTCCGTTCACTGAACCATCAGCTGAAGTTGATTTGCAATGCTTTGCTTGCCGCGGTGCCTCAGTTGATAATCCAGAAGCACCTTGTCGTACTTGCCGCAGTGAAGGTTGGATCGAGTGGGGTGGCTGTGGCATGGTCAATCCAAAAGTTCTAACAGCTTGTGGAATTGATCCAGAACAATACAGCGGCTTTGCTTTCGGCATGGGGCTTGAACGCACTTTAATGTTCCGTCATGGCATCACCGATATGCGCGACATGGTTGAAGGCGATGTTCGCTTCACCCGAGCATTTGGATTAGGTGTCTGATGAAGTTACCTGTTTCCTGGCTAAAAGAATTTGTACAAATCCCAGATGGTACAACTGGTCGCGATATTGGCGCTGCTTTACTAAGCGTTGGTTTTGAAGTTGAAAGTGTAGAAACTGTTGGCGATGTACGAGGCGCATTAGTAGTCGGCAAAGTTTCGCAAATTGAAGAATTAACCGATTACAAAAAGCCAATCCGTTGGTGCCAAGTAGATATTGGCTCAACTGTAAATGGAATTATTTGTGGCGCCCGAAACTTCGTTGAAGGCGACTTAGTTGTAATCGCATTGCCTGGCACAACATTGCCCGGCGACTTCACTATTTCAGCCCGCGAAACTTATGGCCACACTTCCAAAGGCATGATCTGTTCAGTTCGCGAACTTGGGATCGGCGATGAACATGACGGTATTTTGGTTTTGCCAGCAGGTAGCGCAAAACCAGGTGATGATGCATTCCCGATTCTTGGTCTTGGCGATGAAGTATTAGACATTGCCGTAACACCAGATCGAGGTTATGCCTTAAGTATTCGTGGCCTTGCACGTGAATACGCCATTGCAACTGGCACTAAATTTACTGATCCAGGAATGCAGCTTGCCGAATTACCAGAAGCAAAAGGTAATGCAGTAACTGCTGCCAGCGATGATCGCCAATCTTGCGATCTACTTGTTTTACACACGTTAGGTAATTTCAATCCAGCAGCGCCAACTCCAGATTTCATAAAAGCTCGGTTAGCTGCAGTTGGCGTTCGCTCTATCTCATTAGCAGTAGATGTCACTAACTACGTAATGTTTGAACTTGGCCAACCGCTTCACGCCTTTGATGCGGACAAAGTGCAAGGCACAATCCGTGCTCGCCGAGCAAAAGCTGATGAAAAACTTGAAACGCTCGATCACGTTGCACGTGAATTAACGGTTGATGATTTAGTTATTGCCGATGATCGCGCCGCACTTTCAATCGCTGGTGTAATGGGCGGGGCACATAGCGAAATAACTGAGGCCACCACCAGAGTTGTGATTGAAGCAGCGCATTTTGATCCGGTTTACGTGGCGCAATCTAGCCGTCGACACAAACTATCTTCTGAAGCATCCCGTCGTTTTGAACGCGGAGTAGACCGGATGTTGCCACCTACGGCAGCGGCTCGGGCCTCACAGTTATTAATTGAATTTGGCGGCGCAACCTTTGAAGGTGCAAGTGGCGTAGAAACCGCCCCGGATACAAAAGTAATTAATTTTGATCCACAACTAACCGACCGCACAGCTGGCCGTGCTTACGATCAAGACAGTAGTGCAGCAATTTTGACTTTACTTGGTTGCAAAGTTGACCAAGCCGGATCGAATTGGTCAGTTAAACCACCAACTTGGCGACCAGATTTAACTATGTCGATCGATTTAGTTGAAGAAATTATTCGGATCGATGGGTATGAAAAAGTACCAACCACACTTCCAGTTGGTCCGCACGGACGCGGCTTAACTTCTAGCCAACGCCTGCTTCGCCGAATCGGATTACATTTAGCCGGTCGGGGATTAGTCGAAGTTCGCAATTATCCGTTTATTGGCATGAGTGAATTAGATGCTCTTGAATTACCAAAAGATGCAGCGCGCCGTCATGCAATGCAATTAGCTAATCCGCTTTCCGATGAACAGCCATTACTTCGCACCACACTTTTGCCAGGACTATTTACTGCTGTTACTCGAAATACTTCACGCGGTTTCACCGATGTGTCCTTATTTGAAATTGCCTCAGTTACTTTGCCAAGTAAAGATCAACTATCAACAGGTGTAACGAATCCACCGCGTCCAAGTGTGGCTAGCCGGCCAAGTGCTGGTGAACTTTCTCGCCTAGAAGAACTCTTGCCGGCACAGCCGCTTTATGTTGCTGCAGTTTTAACCAATGCAGATTGGTCCGCGGCGATTGAAATTGCACTATCCCTTGGCCAAGAAGTTGGTGTGACATTGGATATTCAAAAAGCTGAGGTAGCGCCATGGCATCCAGGTCGCTGTGCACAATTACTTATTAATGGTCAAGTAATTGCAACTGCCGGCGAACTAAGTCCACGAGTAATTGAAAATATCGGATTACCAAAACGCACAGTTGCCCTTGAACTTGATTTAACTGCACTTATGTTAGCAAGTAACACCACACCAGCTGCGCCACAGATTTGGACTTACCCAATCGCTAAAGAAGATATTGCTCTGGTAGTTAAGAAAGAAGTTCCAGCAGCACAGTTACTAAATGTGGTTAAAGAAGCAGCCGGCGAAATCCTTGAAGAAATAAGTTTGTTCGATGTTTATGAAGGCAGCCAAGTGGCTGAAGGCCACAAGTCCGTTGCATTTGCACTTCGGTTTAGGGCCAGCGATCGAACACTTTCAGCTGATGAAGTTGCCCAAGCACGTAACCTGGCAATTGCTGCTGCGAATGCAAAATTCGGCGCAACACTTCGCGCATAATGTAATTACGCACTAATTATTAGGAGACCAGGTGACATCAAACTCGAAACGCCTTTGGGGTGGCCGGTTTGCATCTGGTCCAAGTGATGCCATGGCCAACTTAAGTGCTTCAGTGCATTTCGATTGGGTACTAGCTCCTTATGACATTGCGCAAAGTAAAGCGCATGCCAATGTTTTAGCCGGTGCCGGTTTACTTACTAAAGATGAACTTAAAACAATGCAGTCTGGCCTTGATCAATTATTGGCCAAAGTTAAAAGCGGCGAATTTGTTGGCACGAAAGAAGACGAAGATGTACATACTGCACTTGAACGCGGGTTAATCGAAATAATTGGCGGCGAAGTAGGCGGCAAATTACGCGCTGGCCGCAGCCGCAATGACCAAGTTTCAACTGACCTTCGGATGTACTTGCGCAATAGCGCCCGACTAATTGCAGCAGAAGTAACTAAATTACAAGAAGCACTCTTAACCCAAGCCACTAATCACGTAGATAGTCCGGCGCCAGGATTCACCCATTTACAGCACGCTCAGCCCGTTTCATTCGGTCACGAACTTGCTAAACACATTCACGCACTAGGCCGGGACCTTGAACGTTTTCAGGACTGGGATAAACGCGCAGCTAAATCACCAATGGGTTCAGGCGCCCTTGCTGGTTCATCTTTAAAACTTGATCCAGTAGCTGTGGCTAAAGAACTTGGTTTTGATGGGGTAGTCGAAAATTCAATTGATGGCGTAAGTGATCGCGATTATGTAGCCGAATTCTTATTCACAGTTGCCCTAATCGGTGTTCACTTATCTCGACTTGGCGAAGAAATTTGCTTATGGTCATCTCGCGAATTTGCTTGGGCAACACTTGACGATGCTTGGTCAACTGGATCTTCGATTATGCCGCAAAAGAAAAATCCGGATGTCGCTGAACTAGCGCGTGGTAAAGCTGGTCGCTTAATCGGTCATGTCACCTCAATTTTGGCAATCCTTAAAGGTCTGCCATTTGCGTACAACCGCGACTTACAAGAAGACAAAGAATCTGTAATTGATGCCATCGAAACTATGGCTTTAATTTTGCCGGCGATGACTGGCACAGTTGCTACTTTGAAATTCGACACTGCAAAAATGTTGGCCAGCGCTCCAGAAGGTTTCGCACTTGCCACAGACATTGCTGAATGGGTTGTGCAGCAAGGTGTGCCATTCCGTGAAGCACATGAAATTGCCGGTGCATGTGTAAAGAAAGCCGAAGAACTTGGTACTGACCTAGACGGTCTTACCGATGAACAGTTCAAAGCTATTCATCCAAGTTTGACTAGCGATGTTCGCAAAGTACTTAGTGTGCAGGGCTCACTTGATTCGCGCTCAACTGTTAATGGCACTGCGCCAAGTTCAGTTCGCAAGCAACTTGCCAATGCAAAGGATTCAATTAAAGTTCATGCAAACTGGAGCGCAAAACTCCCACATAAAGTTTAAAGATTTTCGTAGACTTTACGTCGATGACCTATGTCGATTACATCGACAACTAACTCGCTATCTGTAATCGTATAAATAATTCTGAAATTACCAACACGTACTCGGTATTTATCTGAGCTTGCTAATTTTATTGAATTACGTGGCCGAGGATTTATCGAAAGGGCGGTTAAGATTTTTCGAACGCTGGCGTTGTCAAAAGCCGATAACTTTTGCAGGTTTTTTAGAGCCTTCTTGCTGATCAAAACCTGATAGGTCATGAAAGTCCAAGTTCACGAAAGACCTGTTCCATCGGAATTCCGGGAACATCCAATTCGCCGCTTTCTTTCAACTCTTCGAGCATTTTTAAATCTTGAATTTCCTCCCAAGCATCGACGAGTTTTTCATAGACTTCAGCAGAAATCATGACTGCCACCACTTTGCCATGTTTCTCCAAAAAGACTTCTTCAACTGCAGACCTTGTTACAGCGTCAGCGAGATTTTCGCGCGCTTCAGAAATCGAATATGTAGCCATAAAAAAAATGTACAGTATTTAAATTGAATTGTACAGACTATCCACAGGCTAAATTTCAGTTATTTCCTAAGATTCCGACAAGATAGATAAGTGACTGACATTCTTACTGAACTGGGTTGGCGTAATTTAATTGCCCAACACACACCAGAGCTACCTGAAGAACTAGCTAAAGGTCCAGTCACTGTTTATTGCGGCTTTGATCCAACTGCGCCAAGTCTTCATATGGGAAACCTCGCTCAGATCATCACGATGTCGCGGTTTCAAAAATTTGGACACACACCAATTGCACTAGTCGGGGGAGCAACCGGTTTAATCGGAGATCCTTCTGGCAAGAATGCTGAACGCACACTTAACACAACCGAAACTGTTCTTGGATGGGTTGAACGCATTCGCGGACAACTTCAACCGTTCTTTGATTTCACTGGCGAGAACGCATGCACTATGGCAAATAATTTCGACTGGACGCACAACATGGATGTGCTTACTTACTTGCGCGAAATAGGCAAACACTTCAGCGTAAATCGCATGCTAGATAAAGAGTCAGTTAGCGCACGTTTAAACGGTGCTGGTATTTCTTACACTGAATTTAGTTACCAAATTTTGCAGTCCCTAGATTTCTTAGAGCTCTATCGCAAACACAACTGCACACTTCAAATTGGTGGCAGTGATCAATGGGGTAACATCACCGCTGGCACTGACTTAGTTCGCCGTGTTGAAAGTGCAAGCGTTAATGGTTTAACTACTCCACTAGTTACAAAAGCTGATGGAACTAAATTCGGTAAAACTGAAACCGGAACAATTTGGCTTGATCCAGAAATGACTTCGCCTTATGCGTTTTACCAATTCTGGATTAACGCAGATGACCGCGATACCGATACGTTTTTGCGCACTTTTACTTTCCGTACCCAAGATGAAATTGAAGCACTGAAACTTGCTACCCAAGAGCGCCCACATGCTCGCGAAGCACAGCGCACACTTGCTCGAGATGTAACAACTTTGGTCCATGGTGAACATGCAACTACTCAAGCTGAAGCTGCTGCCGCTGCGCTATTTGGCCAAGGCGAATTGAAAGATTTAGATAGCAGCACATTGGATGCAGCGATGAGCGAAGCCCCTAATGCCACAGTTAGCGCCGGGGCAGAATTGCCAACTGTGGCTGAATTACTTGTGGCCTGTGAATTAGTAGCCAGCAACTCAGCGGGCCGCCGGGCAATTAACGAAGGTGGCGTCTCGGTGAATAACGTGAAAATCACCGATGAAGACCACCGGGTAACAACCGCCGACTTCTTGCATGGCAAATGGCTAGTTCTACGTCGTGGAAAACGTACTTTTGGTGGCATCAAGCTTTCCTAGCAGGCATATTTCCACCTAATAAACAGAAAAATACAGGTTAAACCGCGTGTTTCGCCACTGTTCAGGGGCTACGGGTCAGGGTTTTAGGCGATATACTCAATTTTGTTGGCCCAATGCCAATCAGTTCGACATAAAGTTCGGATAGTTAGGGAAGTTCGTTGAGCACTAAGAAACCAGTCAAAAAGGCTAAAAAGGCACCTGCCAAAAAGGCCAAGAAGTCTGTTGCCAAGAAGTCCACAGCAAAGAAAACCGTAAAGAAGTCTGCAGCGAAGAAACGTCCTGCTAAAAAGACAGCGGCTAAAAAATCTTCTGCAAAGAAAAAGTCTTCCACCAAAGTTTCAACTAGAGCTCCTAAAAAAGCTACTGCACCACAGTATGACGATCTACTTCAAAAGATCATCGACAAAACTTCTAAGTGGGCGAAAAGTCTTTTCGACGAAGAAGCAATTCGCGAAACTGTAAAGAACGCCGGCAAGCGAGCTGAAAAATTTCAAGCACAAGTAAAAAACAAAACTCGTGTTGATGAAGATGATTTCCTTCGCGATTTATTAAATAGCAATCCCGAATTATTAAGTTGGACTTCAGTTTCAACTGTGACAGTTGATGGCAAGAAGGGCACATCAACTCGCAAGTGGTTATTGCTTTACAGTAACGGTGCAGTTGCATTTGTAAACCGTGGAACAAGTCGTTCACCTGAAGCAGTGATTACAAAGTCCAGAAAAAATGTTAAGCACATAACTAATGCACGCGCTTCAATCAAGAGTGTGAAATTAGAAAAGTACAAACTAACTCTTGGACAAGTTGCTAGTAAAGAAATCGTAATCAAACTTGATCCAGCAGTTGCATCAAATGCAGAGACTGCGAAAAAGTTTGTAACTAAAATCAAAAAATTTATTTAGTAAAAATAATTTAAAAAATTCGCAGCAAAATATTTTGTTGCGAATTTTTTATTTCTAAAATTAATATTTTTCGATGCGCCTCTCGTTAATTATTCTTGGCAAAAATATTTCAAAAGCTCTCAAGAATTTGCCGCTCTAATCCGACTGGGGCAGCTTCAAATTTGGACCCGTCTGCGACCCACGTAAAAGGTCCCAAAACCAAGGCAAGCTGGCCGCACTGGCTGTGGGCGAAAAACCCTTGTGGAATAAGGGTTAATTTGCCTTTGCCAGCCAAATAATCTAGATTGATCGAGCACTGCAAAACGACCCAAAAAGGCCTCAAAACCCTTGGGAATGCTCGAGAACACGATTTGACCTTGTTCCTAAAAGAGCGTAAGTTAGGCAGTCCTGCCCTGAAAAGCGCCTAGAAATAGGTAATTTTCTCGCGCGGTCGTACCTTGAGAACTCAACAGCGTGCCACAAGTCAATACCAAACCCCGTTTGGTAGGCGTAAGCCTGCCTGCGGAAATTCCTTTGGTAAAAAGACAAAAAAGCATAAATCAGCTTTTTGTTCAAACATGCTAGAGAACAACACTCTCCAGAGTGCCCCGATCGCAAGATCGGAAAATAGACATTAACGGAGAGTTTGATCCTGGCTCAGGACGAACGCTGGCGGCGTGCTTAACACATGCAAGTCGAACGATGAAGG
>CAJBBC010000105.1 GCA_903951185.1 uncultured Actinomycetes bacterium | reverse complement strand
TGTTAGAGATCTAATTTTTAAAGCCTTAACTCACGATGAAGAACACCGAGCCAGCCTGCTCTAAAGCGCTAAGTGAGTTAAACTTGACCTATGCAAAATAGCTATTTACTTATTGGTGCAATCGTCCTCATTGGGGTTTTTTTAGTTGCGCAATACAACAAACTTGTTCGATTAAATGTGACAGTTGATGAAGCATTCGGACAAATCGAAGTCCAACTACAACGTCGAGCCGACTTGATCCCAAATTTAATTGAGACAGTTAAAGGCTATGCAGCACATGAAAAGACAACTTTAGAGAGTGTTACCAATGCTCGTACGCAATCTGTTCAAGCACAGTCTTTCGATCAGGTAGCTGCTGCAGATAATTCATTAACTAGCGCACTTCGTGGTTTGCTCGCTATTTCCGAGTCATATCCAGATTTGAAGGCTTCCGAGAATTTTCGAGCATTACAAGAAGAATTATCCTCGACAGAAAATAAAATAGGTTTTGCCCGTCAGTACTATAACGACAATGTGAGTTCGCTAAACCAATCGGTTATCTCTATTCCAGGAAAATTCTTTGCCGGTCCAGCGAAAGTTGTTGCGCGTGATTTCTACGTCGTTAATGACCCGGCGAATCGCGAAGTTCCAAAAGTTCAATTTTAGGAATTTAGTTGTCAAACTTTAGAGCTAGACAATCTGAAAATCGACTAAAAACTTTTATGCTCCTTGGCGTAATGGGTAGTTTAACCGCAATCATTATTTACGCCGCGCAAGTTTATTTAGGTAACACCAGCATTGGGATAGTTCCTATAGCTGTTGGAATTGCCTTAGTTACCGTCTGGGGATCCTATTTCGGTTCGGACAAAATCGTTTTAAAGATGACCGGTGCTCGAGTTATATCGCATGACGATGCACCACAGCTTTTCAATTTGGTTCAGGAATTAACGATTGCCGCAGGCTTACCAATGCCAAAAGTTGCAATTGTCGAGGACAAGGCGCCGAACGCTTTTGCAACCGGCCGAGATCCGCAACATGCAGTTGTGGCTTTCACTACTGGAATTTTGGAAGTCATGGACCGAGAGCAACTTCAAGGTATAGCTGCACATGAACTAGCTCATGTGGCGAATCGAGACACATTGGTGTCAGCAATCGCAGCAACAACAGCTGGTGCGATTGCTTTACTTAGCGACTTTATTTTGCGAATTACATTATTCGGCGGACGCGACCGGGAACGTGGCGGAAGTAATCCAATTGTTCTAGTTGCGGCACTTTTAGCCGCAGTCCTAGCTCCAATTGCAGCAACGATGCTTAAAGCAGCAATTTCGCGTAAGCGAGAGGCGCTAGCTGATGCAAGTGCTGTTGAATTTACCCGTAACCCGACCGGCCTGCGTAGAGCTTTAGAAACCCTGCAACGCGACTCGACAGTTGTGCATCAAAAATCTAACGCAGTAGCTCACATGTGGATTGAATCTCCATTGGATTCAAGTATGACTTCAAAACTTTTTGCGACGCATCCACCGCTAGCTACGCGGATCGAGATACTTAAGCAGATGGAACAGAGTGCCTAGTTTTTCCTAGGGTATGTTTGCAGTCTTCGACTTTGTATTCTGCTGAGCAGGAATCGCATAATAAAGTTAACTCGCGACAACGTAAATTTGAGCAGTTGTAGAACTCTTTCGCCGAAGTGCCACAGCGTTCACATATGCCTATGGTGACAGTATCGATGGAGAAGTCCGTAACCATTCGGTTATCGAAAACATATAGCGAGCCTTCCCAAAGTTCTTTATCCGCATATTTTTCCCCGTAACGAACGATGCCACCTTTGATTTGATAGACCTCATTGAACCCACGATTTTTCATCAGCACGGAAAGAACTTCACAACGGATACCACCAGTGCAATATGAAACGACCGGCTTGTCTTTCAAATGATCGTATTTACCGCTTTCAATTTCCTTTATAAAGTCATGGGTTGTTCGAGTATTTGGCACCACTGCATTCTTGAACTTTCCAACTTTTGCTTCAAAAGCATTTCGCCCATCGAAGAAAACAACCTCATCGCCTCTAGCTGCAACTAATTCGTTCACTTGCTCCGGTGTTAAATGTGTGCCACCACCAATAACGCCGTTTTTATCAACTTTGATTTCTTCAGGCGCTCCGAATGAAACTATTTCGTCGCGTACTTTCACCATTAGGCGAGGAAAATCATCACCTCGAGCATCTGACCACTTAAAGTCAATTTTCTTAAAACCTGGATACGATTTTGTTTGCTTAACGTATTTCTTGAGCGCGGACATATCCCCACCGAGGGTGCCGTTAATTCCGTGTGTCGAAATAAGGATGCGGCCCTTGAGATTTAAGCTTTCAGCCAGAGTTTTTTGCCATAGTTGAATAGCCTGCGGATCCTCAATAGGAGTAAATCCGTAGAACAGAATTATCTTTTGTATTTCCATGTGTCCGAGGGGGGACTTGAACCCCCATGCCCTAAAACGGGCACTAGCACCTCAAGCTAGCGCGTCTGCCATTCCGCCACCCGGACTTTACTGGTTACCCAGCCCCGTAAGAATACCTGCTGACTAGAGCGAGGCTCAAATGCACCAAACTGTAGGTATGAGCGAAAAGCCAATTTTAAACGTAAATCCACTTCCAGACATTACTTCGGAAGTAGTTGAGATAGTTCGTGACTTGATAAAAATCGATACTTCGAATTATGGAGATGGTTCGGGACCAGGCGAGGCGCTGGCCGCGGAGTATGTGGAAGCGAAATTAAAAGAGGTTGGAATCGACTGCAAAAGATATGAAACTACGAGTGCAAAGCGTCAAGGTGTTAATGCTCGGATCCCTGGTAAGAATCCAGAGCGCCCTGCTCTTTTATTACATGGCCACCTAGATGTTGTTCCAGCTCAAGCAAAAGATTGGACTTACGATCCGTTCGCGGCTGAAATACACGATGGCATGATCTGGGGTCGCGGGGCAGTTGACATGAAAGATGGCGACGGGATCTTGCTGGCCATGGTTAGAGCGTGGGCTCGCAATGGTGTTCAACCTGATCGGGATATCATTTTGGATTTCCTCCCCGACGAAGAAGCTGGAAGTGAACATGGTTCAGCCTGGTTAGTTAAAAAACATCCTGAGTGGTATCGAGACGCTAATCAAGCAGTTGGCGAAGTTGGTGGCTTCTCCTTGACATTGCGCGATGACGTTCGTTTGTACTTAGTTCAGACGGCTGAAAAAGGTATTCGGTGGATGAAATTGCGTGCGGAAGGGACCGCCGGGCACGGATCATTCTTAAATAACGACAATGCGGTTACGAGATTAGCTGAAGCTGTTGCTGCAGTTGGAAACCATAAGTTTGATTTAGCTCTCACTCCAACAGTGCGAGATTTCATAAAAGCTGTTTCAGACGCACTTGGTATTGAACTAAGTGCCGATGATCCTGAAGAACTACTCGCTCAACTTGGGCCGATCGCTCGAATTATTGGTGCAACTCTTTCGAATACTGCAAATCCAACTATGTTAAACGCCGGCTATAAACATAATGTAATTCCAGGAAATGCAGAAGCGATGATCGACGGCAGGTTCTTGCCAGGGTTTGAAGATGAATTAATTAAGGATATTGAAAACCTTTTGCCGCCTGGAGTTGTTCTCGAAGATGTTGTGAAAGGTATCGCGCTTGAAGCACCGTTTGAAGGTGCGCTTATTGAGGCGATGTCTGCTGCAATAAAAGCCGAAGATCCTTATGGTATTCCAGTACCGTACACAGTTTCAGGTGGAACAGATGCTAAGGCATTCAGTACTTTGGGAATCACTTGTTATGGCTTCCTTCCTTTACTGCTTCCGCCAGAATTAGATTTCTCTGCCATGTTCCATGGCGTAGATGAGCGAGTACCGGTAACCGGTTTGGAATTTGGTGTTCGAGTTATGGACCGATTTGTTAGATCTGCTTAACTGGCCGAAACTTCAAAATCAAAATATCTATGCAGTCCGTTGTACAAAAAATGTCTTGCGGCGTAATCGGATCCATCTACGACCATCTTGCGTTATCTGAATGCGGTCTAATTCCCAACGCTCGACTTCAGCAATGGCAGTTAAATACGATTTAATTTCTGATCGTTTTACATCGCGATTAAAGCGCAGTTCGCGAAATTCCCAATAGGCAGACATTAAATTAACACCGGCTTAAAGAATGCTTCTAGTGTCACTGCCGACACAGGAAAACAGGCGGTACCCAATACAAGGACTTCCATGGAAACGAGGCTAGCGTTTTAATTCAACTAGATATGGAAATCAGGATTTAGGCGTGTTGAATGAATGAGCAATTGAGTTGGATCCAAGCCATGATTCTGGGTATCTCACAAGGATTAACTGAGTTTTTACCAATCTCTTCATCAGCGCATACATTGATAATTGCCAAGTTAGCTGGATGGCCTGATCCAGGAGCAGCGTTTACAGCGGTGACACAGATTGGTACAGAAATCGCAGTAATAATTTATTTTTGGCAGGATCTAAAAAGAATTGGCAAAGCCTGGTTCAAAAGTATTTTTGAGAAATCAGCTAGATCAAATCCTGATGCCAAAATGGGTTGGTACGTTTTGATTGGTTCCATTCCGATAGCCATACTCGGCTTAGTTTTCAAAGCTCAGATAGTTACTACAGCTCGAAATCTATATCTAGTGGCATTTACTTTGATTGCAATGGGATTACTACTTGGCTTCTTCGATCGATACTCCAAGCGTACTTATGATGCCACTAACCTCAAATACAAACATGCAATCTATTTCGGTCTAGGCCAAGCACTTGCTCTAATTCCCGGAGTGAGTCGATCTGGAGCAACAATCACTACTGGTTTAGCTTTAGGTTACAAACGTGATTTTGCTGCTCAGTACTCTTTCATGCTTGCCATCCCTGCGGTTCTGGGAAGTGGGTTAGTGGAAGCTCGCGATATCTCCAGCGATAAGTTCGTAAATTGGCCAGCAACTTTGGTAGCTACAATTATTTCTTTTGCCGTGGGATACCTAGCGATTTCTACGTTTATGAATTACTTAAAGACTAAATCTTTTAGGCCGTTTGTAATTTATCGGGTGGCACTCGGCTCGCTAGTTTTGGTACTTCTTGCCACAGGAATAATTTCAAATTAAATAAGCGATCAGCGAACAAAAAATCGGATTTACTGGTTTAGTTATAGGCTGGCCAACGTGGGAACTCTTATTCTGATTCGTCATGGACGAACTCCAGCAAACGCGCAAGGTATCTTGGCTGGACGCGCCCCGGGAGTAGAACTTGATGATGAAGGTCGAAAATCCGCCATCGCTTTGCAAAGTAAATTCTCCGGTTTGGAAATTTCAAAAGTTTTCGCAAGTCCATTAATCCGTACCCAGCAGACAGCACGGCTAGTATTTCCAGGTTTAGAAATTGAACAAGCTGATGATTTAATCGAATGCGAATACGGTGATTGGACCGGTAAAAAACTAAGTGAGTTAGCAAAAGATCCACTTTGGCCGCTTGTCCAGAATTCTCCAGACAAAGTGACTTTTCCTAATGGGGAAAGTATGCAAAACATGAGCGACCGCGCAACGGCTCAAATACAAAACATAGATCTAACGCTAACTGAGCAACATGGCGAAAATTTTATTTGGGCTGCAGTAAGTCACGGGGATGTGATTAAAGCTGTTATCGCTTCAGCATTAGGACTAGAACTTTCAAAGTTTCAAAAGATTTATGTTGAGCCGGCAAGCGTTAGTGTGATTCGATATAACAAGGGTGACTCTTCGGTTGTGAAAGTAAATGACACCGGGGATGGATGGGTGGAACAGCTAGCCAAATTAGCTGAACCAGCGCTCGGCGGTCAAACGGGAGCAACTGAAGATTAGTATGAGCCGAATCGTTATTCTTTTTGATAATCCAGAACGCTTTGTGGTTGGTACCGTCGGGCAACCAGGCGAGCGAACTTTTTATTTACAAGCCAGATCAGGTAATCGTTTAATCTCTGTTTCACTTGAAAAAGAACAAGTAAATTTACTCGCGGATCGAATGAGTGAATTACTTGACCAAGTGGCGGTAACTGAAGGTATTCAGATCATGAATTTTTCACCAGCAGACTTAGATCCATTGGATAGCCCGATAGATGAAGAAATGCGTGTTGGCACTATAGCTTTAGGTTGGAATTCAATTACTTCGCAAGTAATTGTCGAAACACATGCACTGACTGAATTTCTAGAAGATGTTCCGGAACTCGAAGAGGATTCCGATGACGGCCCTGATGTGATGCGGGTTCGCATTTCTGGACCGTACGCTAGAGGATTTTGCGCTCGAGCTAAAGCGGTTGTGGCTGCTGGACGCCCGAACTGTCCGCTGTGCGAAAATCCATTAGACGCACGAGGTCATATATGTCCTCGTGCAAATGGCTATAAGCGCCGAGGCTAAAACTCTAAAAGATCGGCCAGGGTACAGCGGGCCAATTTGGACTTGGCTCTGGGAAAACTTTGGTTTCAACTATTACCTTAAAGCGATCTAGTAATTCGTCCAGCTCATCTTTTGCAAGTAAATCTTTTAATTCACTTGTTCTGATTTGTTCTTTTGCAAGTGCTATTTGCTCTAGTAAATTCGCGGGTATTTCTTGATCAAGCCATCCCCAAAGCACTGTGCGAAGTTTTGCTTCGACATTAAAAGTCACACCATGATCTATTGCCCAAGTCTTGCCGGTCGCATCTGTTAGCAAGTGACCTGCTTTTCGGTCGGCATTATTCATCAGAGCATCTAACAAGGATATTTTCTGCAAATCCTCAGAGTTGCTATGTGCAAGGGTTACCCGTTGCCCCGATTCATCAACACCGGATGTAATAGTCAGCCAATGCGCTGGTATTTCATCAGGGGTGAAAATATCTACTTGATTCACTTGAGCTTCGATCCAGTTTTGAAAACTACCGATCCCAAGTGGACCTTGATCAATAACAGTTTGGGGAACTAGATGCCAACCAAGCAACTCTGACAGAACGTACGCAGCACGTTCACGCTTAAATAGCGTCCCCTCAGGAAAATCCCATAGTCTTCGTTCACCTGATTGAGGCTTATATACGTAACGATTTTCACCATCACTAACCAATAGCGTTGCATTAGATGCGTTTGTCAGATGTCCGATTACTTCTAGATTTTGCATAAAAAATCTCTAACTCACAAAATCTTTAAACTATCCCGAGTAATGCATCAACAGTTCGCTGCATTGATTCGGGACTGTCGGGATCTAGAGCTTGAGCAGCATTATCCTGTGAATCTTCATGTTGCGCATAATCCTTCTGGGAAATAAGTGTTCGGCTAGCCCAACTGTCTATTGCATCAATTGCTGAAGGAGTATCTAAATCGTTAACTAAAAAATTGAAAATTTCCTGTGATTGATCAGCTGTACCGCTTTCGCAGGCAAAAGCATCACGCCAAAGTGACAAACGCTCAACAGCATCCTGAAGATCTTTATCAAACCATTCCCAATCAGCCCGATAATGGTGGCTCAAGATGTTTAATCTTATTGCCATCGGATCAACACCCGAATGGATTAGTTTCGAAACAAAAACCAAATTCCCAAGTGACTTACTCATTTTCTCACCATCTAGAGAAACCATGCCAGTATGCAAAAAATTTCTAGCGAAGGGTTTTCCAGTGGAACTCTGCGCGTGTGCTGCGCTCATTTCATGATGTGGAAACTTTAAGTCGCTACCGCCACCTTGTACATCAATTGTTTCACCTAAGTATTCAATTGCGATTGCCGCACATTCAATGTGCCAACCTGGCCGACCTTTACCTAAAACGGAGGCCCAACTTGGGTCATCAGGTTGTTCTAGTTTCCACAGCAATGCATCAAGTGGGTCATGTTTACCAACTCGAGCAGGATCACCACCACGTTGACTGAAGATTTCAATCATCTGATCACGTGATAGATGAGCTATTTTTCCGGCGACTTTCGATTTACCAATTTCGTAGTAAAGATCTCCGGATACTTCATAAACACAGTTGTTCTCTTGAAGTTTTAGAACTTGTTGTTCGACTAAAGATATGGATTCAACCGCTCCAATGTAATTTGCAGGAGGTATAACTCGTAGTGCAACCATGTCGGATTTAAACAATTCGGTTTGCTCGATTGCCAACTCTTGCCAGTTTCGAGAAAGTAATTTAGCTCGCTCAATTAAGGGATCATCTACGTCGGTAACATTTTGCGTGTAATTAACGCCGGCGCCGGCCGCTTGCCAAACTCGCAATAAAGTATCGAAAGCGACATAAGTCGAAGCGTGGCCCATATGCGTCGCATCGTACGGTGTTATTCCACACACATACATAGTTACTTCATCAGCGATCCGAAGATTTTGCAGTTGTTGTGAGGCTGAATCAAAAACAGAAATTTGCGCAGGTACAAGATTTAAATCAGGGACTTCAACGCTGGCCCAAGCTCGCATATGAAACTATTTATTCCCATCTTGAAAAACCATTAAACAATAATCCTTAGATTATCTGGTTTTATAAACGACGCATATCGTTGATCGATCCAGCCTTGAAATACCCAACACTTTATGAATTAATTTTCTCGCCTACGCAAGTATCTTTCGAACTCACGCGCAATAGCTTCACCTGATGCTTCAGGTAGTTCAGCAGTATCTTGCGACTCTTCAAGTGAGCGAATGTATTCAGCAACTTCTTCGTCCTCGATTGCTAATTCTTCAACACCTGTTTGCCAAGCACGAGCGTCTTCAACCAATTCAAGTACTGGAATCGATATGTTAAAGATATCTTCAAGCCCTCTAATTAATGCCAGCGTGGCCTTAGGGCAAGGAGGTGCGCCAACGTAATGTGGCAATGCCGCCCAAATCGATGCAGCTGCAACGCCTCGACGTTCGGCTTGGGCAGCAAGGACACTCAGGATTCCAGTTGGCCCTTCGTAATTGGACATCGTGTAGCCAGTTAAATCTTGCAATTCTTTATTTATTGTTGCGCCGTTAACCGGAACTGGCCGAGTATGTGGAACCTCGGCCAACATTGCGCCAAGTGTTATCAAAATAGTGCTTGGATTATTGCCAACTTGATCCAGGATTGAATTCGAGAAATTTTCCCAGCGCATACTCGGTTCATCACCTTGCACTAAAAATATTTGAGTTGTCGGTAAAGATTCGGTCTTTGCTTTATATATTTTTGTACCAGGCCATTCAATTTCTCGAATACCCTCAAGATTTGTACTTACTTCTGGGCGGTTATATGTGTAGTCATAAAAATCGTCACGTTGAACGTCAAAGTACTCAGTTCCGTTCCAAACTTCAATTAAATGATCAATCACATCTGTCGCCGAAGCTGCTGCATCGTTCCAACCACCGAAAGCAGCGATAACTATCGTCGAATCAGCTGGAAAATTAGTACTTAGACTCAATCAAAATCCTTAAATCCTTTGAAATTACCTTATCTTGATCCGCCAATAACAGCAGGTGGGGGAGTCCCGTTTGGTTTTATTCATCTTTTCGAACTGAAAGAATAGTTAAGTGAGTAAACCTGTACATTTTGCGGCTGGCGAGCGCGTTCAACTAACTGACAATAAGAACCGCAAGCACACTGTAATTCTTGAATCAGGTAAATCCTTCTTCACTAACCATGGCGCAATTTTGCATGACGAATTAATTGGCAAAGCTGATGGCAGTGCAGTTACCTCATCTGGTGGGATGGTGTATTTAGCTCTTCGCCCATTGTTAACAGATTTTGTTTTATCTATGCCACGCGGGGCAGCTGTCATTTATCCAAAAGATGCTGCGGCAATTGTTGGTTACGCAGATATATTTCCGGGCTCGGTCGTAGTTGAAGCTGGCGTTGGTTCGGGTGCTTTATCTTGCTCGCTTTTACGCGCTATTGGAGCTACCGGCAAACTTGAGAGTTTTGAACGACGTGAAGATTTCGCAAAAATAGCTCAAAAAAATGTAAAGAATTTTTTTGGTACACAGCCAGAGAACTGGCAAGTTCACCTTGGAGATCTACAAATCGAATCAAATATTCTGGGTGAGGCGAGTGTAGATCGTGTTGTCCTAGACATGCTTGCACCTTGGGAATGTATTGAATCGGTAAGTCGTTTTATTAAACCGGGTGGTGTTCTAATGGCCTACGTTGCCACGACTACCCAAATGTCGAAGTTTGTTGAAGATGTCCGGCTAAGTAAATTATGGACTGATCCATATTGTGAAGAGCTAATCCAGCGACCATGGCATGTTGAAGGTCTGGCTGTGCGCCCTTCGCATCGGATGCAGGGACACACTGGATTTTTAGTGATTACAAGACGGCTTGCGCCGGACACAGTCCTGCCACCTCGCCGAATCCGACCTACCAAAGGTGCGATAGACACACCTTTGGAAGTAGGGTCTAAGGAAGAGGAGTGAGCTGTGTCAGAAGTTACTGCGCAAAATGATGCAACACGATCGCTCCATGCCAAAATTGATGAGTTAGCCGAAAACAATCAGAAACTAGCTTCAACGTTACGTGAAGCACGTGAACAAATTACTGGCCTAAAAAACGAAATTGATAAGTTAAGTGCGCCACCCAATGGGTACGCAAGCTATTTAGGTCCAGCTGGGAACGGCTTAGTAAATGTCTCAGTAAATGGTCGAAAAATGCGGGTTGAGATATCCCCGAGTATTGCTATATCGGAATTAAAGCCAGGGCAAGAAGTGATTTTGAATGAGTCAATGAATGTTGTTGTTGCTGGTGAATTCGAAACACATGGTGAAATGGCAAAGTTTCACGAACTCCTTCCAGATGGCGATCGTGCCATAGTAATTGGACGTTCCGATGAAGAACGAATTGTTAATCTAGCTCAACCTCTTATTGGAATTGAACTACGAGTCGGCGATAGCTTGCTTTACGACACTAAAACAGGTTTCGCCTATGAGTTGATTCACAAAACTGAAGTTGAGGAATTAGTACTCGAAGAAGTTCCAGACATTAATTACTCAGACATAGGCGGACTCGGCCCACAAATCGAGCAAATCCGTGATGCAGTGGAGTTGCCATTTTTACATCGTGACCTATACAAAATTTATGAACTAAAGGCGCCAAAAGGTATTTTGCTTTACGGTCCGCCGGGTTGCGGTAAAACGTTAATTGCCAAAGCAGTAGCTAATTCATTGGCAAAGAAAGTTTCAGAGATTAGTGGTGTTGGGGAAGGACGCAGTTACTTTCTAAATATAAAGGGACCAGAACTTCTTAATAAATACGTAGGCGAAACAGAACGACAGATTCGCTTGATTTTTCAGCG
This sequence comes from uncultured Actinomycetes bacterium, assembly GCA_903951185.1. GTDB lineage: Bacteria > Actinomycetota > Actinomycetes > S36-B12 > UBA5976 > UBA5976. The sequence goes on along the minus strand of CAJBBC010000105.1, from coordinate 14 downwards.
CGCTCGCGAAAAAG
>CAJBBC010000104.1 GCA_903951185.1 uncultured Actinomycetes bacterium | reverse complement strand
TAAATTAATTTGAGATTTTGTGGATTAAGTGAAGATGTGATTTAAATTAATTTAGAGAATCAAGTTCAGGTTTTGCTAATTCTTCAACATTTACATCTTTAAATGTTAAAACGCGAACTTTTTTAGCAAATCTAGCTTGGCCATAAACATCCCAAATCCAAGCATCATTTAGAACTACTTCAAAATAAACATCGCCAGATTCATTTGTTCGAACTTGAACATCAACACCATTAGCTAAATAAAGTCGACGCTCAGTATGGACAATGTAATTGAATAAGTGAACTAAGTCGCGGTATTCCCGATAGAGCTCTAACTCGAGTTCGGACTCGAAACGCTCTAACTCGTCTGCAGACATAGTTCTACCTTAGTAGTTTGGATTTAAATTCTGAGGTTAGCCCGTTAGCTGGTTGGCAAGTTCCACGAGCGGCGATGAAATTCTGAGGCGCCATACTTTCGAATAGCGGACATGTGATTAGCCGACCCATATCCAACATTGCTGGCGAAACCATAATTTGGATAATCCTGATCTGCGCTAATCATTAAATTATCTCGTTCAACTTTGGCCAACACACTTGCTGCTGAGACGACTGCGCAGTGTTGATCCGCTTTTATTTTCATTGTGATGGGAATTTTTTGGGACGAATGTGAATCAGTCGCACTGACTAGCCAATTGTGTTTACCATCCAAAATTACGTGGTCTGGTTTAATCGAGAGCTGATCAAAAGCACGTTGCCAAGCCAACCTGAGTGCTGCGGTAATACCAATCTGGTCAATTTCCTGAGCCGAGGTATGGCCAACTGCACTGGCTTTTACCCAATCATTCAGAATTGGGATTAAGTTCTGTCGAGTTACTTTAGAAATTAATTTACTATCCCGAAGTTTCGCTGGGATAACTGATACTTGGGAATCGATAACTGCAACGCCAACGGTAACTGGACCAGCTAACGAGCCGCGGCCAACTTCATCAACACCTGCGACTAAATTTACGCCGGAGCGAAATAATTCTTGCTCCAAATCTAAATTTGGTGTTGGGTTAATTTTCAATTCCACCAATTCGACTAAATGGCCAAATTCGAACCACCACTCGGCCAACGACTTCAGTTAACGGAACCATTCCACTATTTAAGTCTTGATGAAATCTGGAATCTTCGGAATTGCTTCGGTTATCCCCCATCACAAAAATATTTCCTTGCGGTACCAGCACGTTAAAAGTTACTTGATCGGTTCGACTTCCGGACTTGATGTAAGTTTCAGCAGTAGCTTTACCATTGACCACAATTGCGCCATTTGCATCACAACATTCGATTACATCGCCGCCAACACCGATAACTCTTTTAACTAAATCTTTACCCGAGTTAGCTGGCACAATTCCGACAAATTGAAGTGCTCGCCCGATGGTGGTGTCGTAAGGATTTATAAAACCTTCACCCAGCCAATTACCTGGATCATGAAAAACCACAACATCGCCACGATTTACCCCAGTTATTTTGGTACTAATTTTTGAAACCACTATTCGATCGTTAACAACCAATGTGTCTTCCATTGAGGCGGTTGGCACATAGAAAGCCTGGATTAAAAACGTTCGAACTAAAACCGAAAGAACTAGGGCAACGCCAACAACCGATATAACTTCCCGCAACAAAGTGGGTTTCTTTTGTTTTCGGGGACGCTTTTCGGCGGCATGTTTCATAATTTGAGTTTACCTCTGAGTTAACAAAAAAGGCCTGCAGTATATGCAGGCCTTTTTTGATTTGAATTTAAATGTTGTCGCGCTTTTCTTTAATTTTGGCAGCCTTACCGCGTAAGTCGCGTAAGTAGTAAAGCTTGGCACGACGTACATCGCCACGACTAACTAACTCAATCTGTTCAACGATTGGTGAATGCAGTGGGAATGTTCGCTCTACGCCAGTTCCGAAAGAAACTTTTCGAACTGTAAATGTTTCGCGAATGCCACCACCTTGGCGACGCAATACGATTCCCTGGAAAATCTGAATACGGGAACGAGTACCTTCAATAACTCGCACGTGAACTTTTACGTTGTCACCTGCGCGGAAGCTTGGAAGATCTGTTTTTAAGGATGCTGAATCAACATCATCTAAGAAGTGCATTATTTCTCCGTTGGACTCGCCGCCACAGGTCGAAAGCCCGAATAAAGGGTCTTGCCGAATGTTTGTTTAGATCAACAATTAAGTAACCCCTGTGGCGGTTCACTTAAGATCTAACCGAGACCAACTTTGCCATAAACCTAACAAACTCGCCAAATCGCCCATATTTAAATAGGAAGTAATTCAATATTTCCACCGACTAGACCAAAGCGTCCTTGATATATATGCTTGGTTTACTAACTTCCCTAATTACTTAACTGACAGGTCTTCCCCTACATGTCTGCAACGCTTTCGGCACCCGTATTACCAAAACTTGGTAATACCAGGGTTACCGGTAAAGAACAGTTCTATACGCCGGACTCAACGGCACATGAAGTGATGGCCCAAGTTGCCCAATTAGTTCCAGATCTGGCTAAACGACATTTACTTGAACCTGCTGGTGGGACTGGCGCATTTATCGAAGCAGCTCGAAATTTCGGGATACATAAAGTGACAAGCTACGACATTGAGCCACTCCATCCCAAAGTTAAACTCTCCAGTTTCTTAGACGTATCGCTAACTCACTCAAATTACATAACAGTTAGCAACCCCCCTTTTGGTCGGAATAACTCTCTTTCTATTCCATTTTTTAATCATGCGGCTCCCCATTCAGATTTCATCGCTTTTATTGTGCCTCGGTCTTGGCGTAAGTGGTCGGTACTAAATAAGTTAGACCGCAACTTTCACTTAGTTCGGGATTTAGATTTGGCGATCAACTATGTGGATGAAATGGGATATGAGATTAATGCCAAAGATCGGCTTCGAACTTGTGTGCAATTTTGGGCTCGCACCCCAACCCCAAGACCGCTAATTCAAGTGCAAGATATGCAGGTAATCACAAAAGTTGGTCCAACTGAAGCTGATGTGGCTTTAACTATCTTTGGATATAACTGCGGTACCGTTTCTGAAATTTTCCCGAGAATTAAGAACACTACCCAGATGTATTTAAAGTTAAATCACCGAAAAGCGTTGGATGCTCTTAAGACCGCTAACTTTAAGCAATTTTATTTAAATACAGCAACAACTGAAGCACTTTCAATTGCCGAGATTAACTACGCATTAAATGAAGTTATTTTTGGTGACCCAAAATTAAGGTTAGTCGACTAAATCAGGTCTAATTTCAGCTGTTTTATTTCTAGCTTGGGCTAATCGCCAATTTGCAATTTTTTCATGATCGCCAGAAAGCAAAATTTCGGGCACAGCTAATTCGCGCCAAACGGGCGGGCGGGTATAAACCGGGCCTTCAATTAATGCAGCCATTTCACCTAATGCAAATGAATCGTCAATAAAACTTTCTGAATTTCCAAGAACTCCAGGAATTAATCGGGCGGCTGCTTCAACTATTACCAAAACTGCAGCTTCACCGCCTGCTAAAACATAGTCACCAATTGAAACTTCGTCCACGCGAATATTAGAGCTGTAATACTGAGCAATTCGAGAGTCAATACCTTCGAAGCGGCCACACGCAAAAACAATGTGTTTCGTCTGGCTATATTCTTGAGCTAACTCTTGAGTAAATGGCCGACCTGAAGGAGTTGGAATAACCAAAATTGTTTCGGGATTCACTAACTCATCAATTGCCTCGCCCCATGGTTCTGGTTTCATCACCATGCCAGGTCCACCACCATACGGTGGCTCGTCAACAGTTTTGTGTTTATCGTGGGTGTAATCACGTAAGTCGTGAATCGCGAGTTCAATTAATCCTTCGTTAATTGCTTTACCAATTAACGAAAGTTTCAATGGTTCCAAATATGTAGGGAAAACCGAGACCACATCAATTTTCATTGGAATCACCTGCACTCACAATTGCATCTTCAGGATTAAGTAAACCAACTGGGGGTGTGATCTGAATTTTGCCGGCCACAACATCAACGGTTGGGACAAACTCGCGAACAAATGGGATCAAAACTTCATCCTGATTTAATCTAGTTAAGGCGAGTAAATCTTGGCCAGGTAAGTGGATAACTTCACGCACTACACCAATTTGCTCGGCTTCTAGAAATACTTTGAGCCCCACAAGTTGATGATCATAAAACTCATCTGGATCTTCAGGTAATTTCAACGGATCTATTTCAAGTGAAAGTTCTAATCCTTTTAGACTCTCAGCTAGAGTTCGATCTTCGAAACCCTCAAAGTGAACAACAAAACGCCCACTATGCCATTTGAAATCAGCAACGGTGAGCGTTTCGTTATTTGACGTCTTTAGTTTTGAGCCGATCGCGAAGCGATTATCTGGTTCATCTGTCATCGGTTCGACGAAAAGGTCTCCTCGAACACCATGTGCTCGACCAATTCGCCCGACAACGAGCTGCATAAATTAGCGTTCGTCTACGTCAAGAATGTCTATGCGGACGTTCTTGTCGGAGAGTGCATTTACTACAGTGCGCAATGCAGATGCAGTGCGACCAGCTTTACCAATCACGCGACCCATGTCTTCAGGGTTAACCTGAACCTCTAATGTTGGGCCTCGACGATTTTTTTCGCGGACAACTACATCGTCAGGGTGATCTACGATTCCCTTAACGAGATGTTCTAGTGCCTCGTCCAGCATGATTAAGCTTCTTCAATCACTTCAGCAACAACTTCAGCTGCTTCTTGGGCAACTTCTTCTGCTACTTCTTCAACTACTGTTTCGGTATTTTCAACTACTTCTGCGGCAATTACTTCTACTTCTGGAGCAGCTGATTCCTCAGCAACTTTTTCTTCAACAGCTTTTTCTTCAAGAACTGGCTTTTCAACCTTTGGTCGAATAGTTGGTGTACGCGGTTCATTAGCAACTGCTTTTACAGTGTCAGCAAACTTAGTGTTCTTATCGACTTTAACTTGCGCAACTCGAAGTGTTCCTTCAGCGCCTGGTAAGCCTTTGAATTTCTGCCAGTCACCAGTGATCTTAAGAAGTACCAATACTGGCTCAGTCGGCTGTGCGCCAACGCCTAGCCAGTATTGAACGCGATCAGAATTAATCTTGATCAAACTTGGTTCTTCTTTTGGATGATACAAACCGATTTCTTCGATGGCACGGCCGTTGCGGGCAGTACGTGAGTCAGCAATAACTACGCGGTATTGCGGATTACGAATTTTGCCTAGGCGCTTTAGCTTGATCTTTACAGCCACGTTTTTTATTTCTCCTGTTATTGGGGTGATTGCGCAACTTTAGTTTTAGTGGGGTAAAACAAATTGGCGATCGATGAATCCGAACTAGCTGCGGTTAGAGGGCCGGCTACTAGGTCGGGATTACCTGCAATAGTCTGCCAGATCCCTTTGAAATCAGGAAATTGACGATAAGCCTAGTGATTGCGCCCAAGTATGCTTGAGTTATGAACCCAAATATCAGCGTTTCAGGCGACCAAGTCGAGATTAGTTTTCACTGGTGGGATCAATTAATTAACGCTAAACCTGGTGGAATTAAGTTCGACTTGGGACAAGTTGAATCAATTGACTCCGGACCGCACATATTAAAAGAATTGCGCGGTCTACGGGCACCTGGAACTTATGCTTTTGTTCTTATTGGTGGAACTTTCTGGCGATCAACTAAAGTTAGAGAATTTTGGAATGCGCGCCGAAAGTTAGCTGATCAAACAGTTCGGATTAACTTGAATAATCATTTTTATAAGTCTGTGGTTATCCAAGTACCTGATCTGGAATTGTTTAAATCAATTTTCGCCAAAGCTAATCGCCTAGGAAACCTTTAAACGCATCAGGTAGTGATGTTAATTCATTTGTAGGTTTTGCATCGGAAATATCTAAACCAGCTTCTTGAGCTGCCCGCTTAGCTGGATTTCCGGATTTCTTTGCACCCTTACCAGCTTTCTGTTGCTTTTTTTGTTGGACTGGTTTTGGCGTACCAAGTCCCGGCATATTTTGCATACCGGGAACATTAGGAACTCCACCTTTTGCCATTTGCTTCATCATTTTTGCCGCGTTAGTAAATCGTTCAATTAAATTATTGACATCACTAACTTGTGTACCGCTGCCGCGTGCTATTCGAGCACGCCTTGATCCATTTAGAATTTTTGGATCATCCCGTTCAGCAAGTGTCATTGAAGAAATGATTGCACCAACGCGATCAATTTCACGTTCATCAATATTCTCGATTTGCTTTTTCATTTCGCCAGCACCAGGTAACATACCAAGCATTTTGCCCAAGTTACCCATTTTCTTTAACTGCTTCATTTGTTCCATGAAGTCGGACAGCGTGAATTCTTCGCCGGTAGCAACTTTTTTCGCTAGTCGAGCGGCTTCATCCTGATCAAAAGTTTTTTCGGCTTGTTCAATTAACGTTAAGACATCGCCCATATCTAAAATACGGGAAGCCATTCGGTCTGGATGGAAAATTTCAAAGTCAACTAACTTTTCGCCAGTCGAAGCAAACATTATTGGCTTACCAGTTACCGAAGTGACAGAAAGTGCCGCACCACCGCGAGCATCGCCGTCTAATTTTGTTAAAACAACTCCATCAATTCCGATTTCATCAGCGAACGCTGAAGCAGTGTTTACAGCATCTTGACCAGTCATTGCATCAATGACAAGAAGTGTTTCTGTTGGATTGGCTTCTTTTTTAACTTTTCTAAGTTGATCCATCAACTCTTTATCAATAGCTAATCGACCCGCAGTATCCACAATTACAATGTCGTGTAATTTTTGTTTTGCAAATGCAATTGCATCGCGGGTGACTTTTACTGGATCACCAACGCCGTTACCAGGCTCGGGTGCAAAAACTAAGGTATTTGCTTGTTCGCCAACTATCTTTAATTGATCGACTGCATTTGGTCGTTGTAAATCTGCGGCAACTAGAACTGGTTGGTGGCCAGCGGTACGCAAATGTAAGGCTAGCTTTCCAGCCAGCGTTGTCTTTCCCGCACCCTGTAGGCCGGTTAACAAAATTACTGTTGGTGGATTCTTAGCAAGTTGTAGTCTTCGAGTTTGACCGCCAAGTACATTGACTAATTCTTGATTAACTATTTTTATAATTTGTTGAGCTGGATTAAGCGAGCCACTGACTTCGGAGCCTAAAGAGCGAACTTTGATAGCTTCACAGAATTGACGAACTACCGAGAGCGCGACATCCGCGTCCAGAAGTGCAATTCGAATTTCTTGAATAGTTTCATCAAGATCGCTTTCGGTGATTCGACCTTTACCGCGTAACTGTTTGAAAGTTATTGAAAGTCGATCGGAAAGCGAATTAAACATGATGGTTAATTCTAACTAAGGAGTACTGGCTACAAACCAAATGTTAGTTTCAGTCCGGCAATAATAAGGACTGCACCGAGCGCCTTTTTTACTCCACTATTTGAAAACTTCTTAATTCCCAACCTGGTGCCAATGATTGCGCCCAATAGGACGGCACCTACAAATAGTGGCAGAGTTTCTGGCAAATAAGTAACAGAACTTGCATGGCCAAGTAAGCCAAATACGGAATTAACCAAGATGAATAATGCCGAAGTTCCCGAAGCCTGCTTTACAGTTGTCCAATTAAAGAGCAGCGCGATTGGTGATAAAAATATTCCTCCACCAGTTCCAGTTAGCCCGGCTAGAAATCCGATTGATCCGCCAACAAAAAGTGCCACTAGGAATTTCGGTGGATTTATTTTCGAACTTGTGGCTTGATCTGTTTGAAAAATGAACATGAAGCCAGCAGCTACCAGAAGTATCCCGACCAGAATTTTGTAATTTTCCGTTGAGAGATTGATCCTGCCCCCAAGAAAGGACAATGGAATTGCGCCAATTGCGAGTGGGATAAAAAGTTTCAGATCAAAAAGTTTCGCACGAATGAATTTGAAACTCGTGAAAGAGGCAACAAAAATATTAAGGACCAGGGCTGTTGGCTTAATTACGGTTGCCGCTAAACCAAATAACGACATGATCGCGATATATACGGATGAGCCGGCATGGCCAACTGAAGTGTAAAGAATTGCGCCCAAGAATAAGAGGGTGGCGATAACTAATTCAGTTCCGGTTGCGTCTAGAAAGTTCACTTAACCTCCGGCAAATGGGGGCAAAATATCAAGTAAATCTTCTGGGCTTAATTTAGTTGATAAATCAGAACAAGCGATCCCATTTAGTAAATAACTACATTTTGGAAGTACCGCAGCTAAGTCTGGAAACTTTTCAATAGTTAGCGCTAAAACTTGTTCAACAGTGTTAGCCGAGATCTTTACCTCATTAGTTTTTGTCGCAGCTTTTGCAGCAGCAAAAAATCGAACAGTAACCATGATCAGCCGCCAATTGCTGACATGGGACGACTTGGTTGAACAAAATCCGGATTATTGATCCCATGACCTGGCAATTTTTCGAATACTGTTTTTTCAAATAACTTTGCAATAGCTTGACTGAGTTCAGAGCTTGATAATTTCGGATTGCGAAGTAACCCGCGCAAATCAGTTTCGGTTTTTGCAAATAGACAAGAACGGATCTGCCCATCTGAAGTTAACCGCAGGCGATCACAATCCCCACAAAATGGTCTTGTCACACTGGCAATAATTCCTACAGTTGCCGGACCACCATTCACTAAGAATTCTTCGGCTGGCGCTGAACCGCGATTTTCTTTCGGAGTTAACTTAAATTCCGCGGAAAGACTTTCAAAAATTTCATCTGCGGTAACCATTTTGCTTCTACTCCAAAGACCACCAGCATCTAACGGCATTTGTTCAATGAAGCGCAATTGATAACCTTCAGCGATCGCCCAGTGCAAGAGAGCCGTTGCTTCATCATTGTTTACCCCCGGCATTAAAACAGTATTTATCTTTATTGGTGATAGTCCACTATCCCGTGCAGCTTTTAAACCTTTTAGTACATCATCGAGTCGATCACGATGAGTCATTTGATTAAATCGATCAACTTGTAAAGTGTCCAGACTTACATTGATTCGCTCAAGTCCAGCATCTTTAAGTGGTTGTGCTAAATCGACTAAGCGAATTCCATTTGTGGTAAGTGAAAGTTTCGGTGGATTATTTAGGGCAGAAATTTGTTTAACAATTTCGACGATATCTGGTCGCAGTAGCGGTTCACCACCAGTTAGCCGAACTTCAGTTATCCCAGAATCCACGGCAACTTGCAAGACAGTCATCAATTCGTTGGTAGTCAGTAATTCATCGTTTGGCAACCAATTATTGAAATCTGCGGGCATACAGTAGGTACACCGCAAGTTGCAGCGATCTGTTAACGAAACTCTCAAATCACGGTGCACTCGGCCATAAGTATCAATTAATTTAGTCACGCGAAATTAACCCACTGATCTGTACCATCCGCGAAAATTTGATGTTTCCAAATCGGAATTTGAATTTTTACTTCATCTACTATCTGCTGGCAAGCAGCAAAAGCATCTTGACGATGTGCTGCTGAAACGCAAACTAAAAATGCGGTTTCACCTAGCGGGATCAAACCAATGCGATGCGCCAAAGCCACCTGAAAAATCTCATACTGATCAGCCACTTCTTCCGCTACTTTTCGCAGAATCTGCTGCGCATCTGGATGTGCTTCGTATTCCAAACTAGTAACAGGTTTGCCTTGATCATGATTTCGAACATCACCAGAAAATGTAACAATTGCGCCAGCCCCAGCGTCAGCTACCAGAGCTTGATACTTAGCAGAGTCAATCCGATCACTTGTCACAAGGGCTTGGCTGACTTTGCTCATGGGTTAATTATTGTTCATCCACCTGATGTATCTGAACTGCCCCAATGCGACAGAATTAACTCATGTCCGAAACCATAATTGATGCGCAACTAGAGATTGCTATGCAGGTTGCTCACAATGTGGCACCGCCAACAAAAATAGTTGATTTGGCACTAACTCAAGCCAATGGTCATGTACTTGCTGTTGAGGTGAAAGCAAAATCGAATTTACCGCCATTCAGAGCAGCCCGGGTGGATGGTTATGCCGTTGTTGGTCTAGGTCCTTGGCAACAAATTGGATCAAACTTAGCTGGTGATGTTTCGGACCAGAAGATTGCTGACGGCCAGTGTATTTATATTGCTACCGGTGCTGCCCTGCCACAGCCGATAACCACAGTACTTAAACAAGAAGATTGTTTGTTAAATGAAAATATTGTCACTGCAAAGTTCGATTTTAAAGAAGGTGAAAACATAAGGCCGATTGCAGCTGAGGCCAAAATAGATGAAGTTTTAATTGAGCCGCAGACAAAGTTGACACCAGCTCTGATTGGTTTAGCCGCAGCGGCAGGTTATGAACAGGTAACTGTTTATGAAAAGCCATTGGTAGATGTCCTAATTTGCGGCGACGAACTTATCCAGACCGGGCCAGCAGAGCGAGGCAAAGTTAGAGATTCAATCGGGCCGGCGATTGCTGACTGGATAACTCATCTAGGTGGCCAACTAAATGAAGTCCAATATGTGGCAGACGATTTAGTTGCGCACATTAATGCCATCCGAAAGTCAGCCGCACATTTAGTTATAACAACGGGTGGTACCGCAAGCGGCCCAGTCGATTTTGTACATCAAGCTATTCAAGACTCAAATGGATTAATTCTGATTGATGCTGTTTTAGTTCGACCTGGCTACCATCAAATACTTGCGCAGCTGCCAGATAAATACTTAATTGGTTTGCCAGGTAATCCTCAGTCAGCGGTTATTGGTTTACTAACTATGGTCAGACCTTTTCTTGCGGGATCTACAGCTCAGAAGTTTCCAACTTTTGAGCGCCGAATACTGGATGTGGATATTTTGGCACCGGAAAAAGAACATAGATTTGTCCTTTGCCGCGAAATTCAGGCAATTGATGAAGTTGGTTTAATTGAACCCGTTGATTACTTAGATTCTTCGATGTTGCGAGGCTTTGTTAATGCAACTGGATACGCAATTGTCGAACCCGGTGGACAAACTAGGGGTGCAATAGTCGATTGGTTGCCACTACCAAATTAACTAAAGCAGGCATACTGAAGATATGAAAAAAGTTGTTGGCGTTGGTATCGGGTTAATTCTGATTTTAAGTTTTGGATATTTCTCTAGAGGTAACCAAGCTGACGTGCAGCCACAGCCACTTGAGACCAATGGTGCATGGGTGCAACCGCCAACAATGTTCAATCCTGAATTCGAGGAATATACCGAAGTCACCGTCGGTAGTGCTGTTGTTTTAATGGTTGATAATGCAGAAGAGTGGCAAGTTGAAATTTCAAACTCTGAATTACTTGAATTCACCCCTGGTCAAGATATGGGCAGTTACGAGATTTACCCTGGATTGACTGCGTTAGCCGTCGGAAAAACAAATGTACTGGCCAAGAATAATTCTGGTGATCGTTATGAATTTGAAGTATTGATACGTGCAAAAGGTGAGCAACTATGGGGCGCAGATCCACTTGCTCAAGAAATTGCTGCTCTCGTTATCGGGCTGACTGAAACTGAAGCAATTGCGTTAATCGATCAGAAATCACCGCAGTTTGAATATCGGATAGTTATGCGTGATGGTGAATCTTTTGCAGTGACGATGGACTACCGGATTAATCGAATTAATTTAGAAATTGATGGAAAATTTGTAGTTAATGCTTACGTGGGTTAATTTACTAAACCTTCAACAAACAAAATTGGATCAAATAAAGCAAGGTCATCCGGTCCCTCGCCTAGGCCGACTAATTTAACTGGGATTCCTAATTCATTTTGGACGGCGATTACAATTCCACCTTTAGCGGTACCATCTAATTTTGTTAGAACTATTCCAGTCAAAGGCACAACTTCAGAAAATAGCTTTGCTTGATTCAAACCATTTTGGCCAGTAGTCGCATCAATTACTAAAAGTACTTCGTCAACTGTGGTTGTTTTGCTGATAACCCGATGCACTTTACCTAATTCGTCCATCAAACCTTGTTTAGTGTGTAAGCGGCCAGCAGTATCTATCAGCACAACATCGACCTCAGATTCGATGCCAGCTGATACCGCCTCAAATGCAACTGATGCCGGATCACTTTCCGGAATACCACGCACAACTGCTACCCCAACTCGATCACCCCAAGTTGTTAACTGTTGCGCTGCAGCGGCCCGAAACGTATCTGCAGCGCCAAGTAGTACATCTAAATCTTTGGCAACTAGCATTCGAGCCATTTTTCCAGTTGTCGTAGTTTTTCCCGTGCCATTTACTCCGACAGTAAGTACTACAGCTGGTTGATCATTTTTGCGTGAAATCTTTAAAGTTCGATCGTAGTCACCGGCAACTATTTCGACGAGCACAGATTTCACTACGTCTTTTAACTGATTGGGACTAGTTGAACTTAAATTTCGAACAGCAGCTTTTAATTTATGAATGATTTCAGCAGCTGATTTAGCCCCAACATCAGCGATAATTAAAGCTTCTTCAAGCTCAGTCCACTCTGTTTCGGTTAGTGAAGTTTTAGTAAATAGATTTCTTAGTGAATTATTGATTCCAGCTTGAGAATTTGTAAATCTATTTTTTAGACGACTTGTTCGCTCTGAGGCAGTTTCTGGATTATCTAAACTCGCATTTGGTGGCTGTGGTGGAGCCGTAATCTGATCAAGAGTTTTTCCCGAAAGATTGGATGAACTCTTTATCCGATTGGTTATTAAGAGAAATACAGCCACAGTGGCAACAATCGTTGTAATTAACCAAACTAATAAGTTTGTATCCATTTACTTACCTACTAACTAGATTGAGCCTAACTAGATTGTGCCTAACTAGATTGAGTTGCCATCGCAGCGTCAGCTGCGCCTTCAGGGGTAGCGTTTTCACGCGAAATTCGTTGGCTAATAACTTGAGTTACCCCATCGCCACGCATCGATACACCGTAAAGTGCATCGGCTATCTCCATTGTGCGCTTCTGGTGGGTGATAATCAATAACTGGGAATCTTGACGAAGTTCAGCCAAAATTTCAAGTAAGCGACCTAAGTTCACATCGTCTAGTGCTGCTTCAACTTCGTCCAAAATATAGAACGGACTTGGTCGCGCTTTGAAAAGTGCCACTAAAAACGCAACTGAGGTCAGAGATTGTTCGCCACCAGATAGTAGCGACAAGCGCTTATAAGTTTTACCTGGTGGTCGAGCTTCAATTTCAACTCCGGTATTTAGTAAGTCACTTGGCTCAGTAAGTATTAAGCGAGCTTCACCACCAGGGAATAACCGAGCAAAGTATGAGCGGAACTCGCGATCAGTATCTTCGTACGCTTGGGTAAATACTTGCTGAACTCGCTCATCCACATCGCGGATCACACTTAATAAATCCGCCCGAGATTTACGTAAATCTTCTAATTGCTCACCAAGGAATTTATGTCGATCTTCCAAAGCTGAATACTCTTCAAGGGCAAGCGGGTTGACTTTACCGAGTAACGCAAGGGAGCGTTCAGCAGCAGCTAAGCGACTCTCCTGCTGTTTACGCACATAAGGGTACGGCTGTGGCTCTGGGGCAGTCGGATCTATTTCATCTCCAGGTGCTGGCGGCGATGGTGGCACCAAAACTTCAGGGCCATACTCATTAACCAGTTCAGTTGGACCAACACCGAAATCTTCCAGTGCTTTAGTCTCCATCGATTCAATCCGAAGACGTTGTTCAGCACGAGCCACTTCGTCGCGGTGCACACTGTCGGTTAAGACTTCTAACTCAGCAGCAAGTTCTCGAATTCGTTCGCGAGTTTTCTTAACTTCAGTTTCTTGGCCTTGGCGTGCGGTAACTACTTGTTCACGTTCAAATGCAGCTAACGAAACGGATTGGCCAAGTAATTCAAGACCACTTTCAGTAGCAATCACAACAGCTTTTGCCACTTGTGCTTCACGGCGGCGGCGTTCACGTAATTCAATTGCGCGGGCCCTGGCCGTACGTTCTAAGTTGGCGGTGTGCTCAAGTTGCTCGGCTTGGGTAGCTAATGCTCGAACCCGCTCTTCACCAGTGCGCACGGTTAAGCGAGCATTCATTTCAAGTTGGCGAGTATCTTGAACTGAAGTTAATAGTTGATCGCGTAATTCTTCATTTAATTCAGCGTCACTTATCGAATCATTTTGAGCAGCAATTTGCCGGGCTTCAAGTTCTGCAACACTTCGCTGATCATCTTCACGAGCTTTATTAGCTGCCTCAATTGCTGCTGCTAAGCGATCCGCTTCACCCGTTGCGCTACGGACGGATGACTGCAAAGAGCCCAGCTGCTCCGCGATAGCGGCCATATTTGCATCTGACTCATGTAGCCGATCAAGTGCGCCGCCCACCAAATCAAGAGCTTTAGTCTGTGCTTGTGTTGCGGTGGCAACTGCAAATCTAGCTCGATCAGCACGATGTGCTGATGCTTCTAAACGTTCGCGGGCTTCATCAACTGCAGCCTGGATTTCAATCAGGCTTTGCGTGCCACGTGAACCACCATGTACAAAACCGTTACCAAGTAAGTCGCCATCTCGAGTAACTGCGCGCATTGCTGGCGAAGTGGCAATTACCGCTCTTGCCTCTTCGATGTTTTCAGTCATTACAACGCGATTAAGAATTCCTGACAATGTTGTTCGAAGTTGTGAATCACATGTAATTAAATCGATTGCATAGCGCTGGTTTCCACTCAAAGTTGGCCAAGCACTTAAGTCAGCCGCTTGCTGACCAACTACAACTATTGCTGCACGTCCGGCATCGTCACGGCGCAACATGCGTACTGCTTTTTCTGCTGAATCTGCTGAATCAACAGCTACTGCATCAGCTGCGGCGCCAAGTGCAGCAGCAACTGCAGTTTCCCAACCAGGTTCAATTTGCATCAAAGCTGCAACTGCGCCAAGTATTCCGGACATTGAATCAGATGCAGCTAATAAGGCAGCTCCACCATCGCGACGGGCCATCCCTTGTTCTAAAGCTTCGAGTCTGGCCGCAGCAGCAGCGCGATCACGTTCAGCTTCTTGCTCTGCAAGCCTGGCTGCTTCTAATTCATTTTCAGCTTTAGCTAGAGCGCTTGACGCAAAATTATGTTCTTCGTCTAAACCAACTTCGCCTTCATTTAAACCGGCAACTTGAGTTTCTAAAGTGTTAAATTCGCGGGCAGCTGTGTCTGCTCGCTCTCGAGCTTCACGTAAGCGTTCTTCAAGTCGACCAATTTCTGCAGCTCGAGTTTCAGCTCGGGACTTTGCCGCCGCAACCTGTCCAGCAATCCGAGCTAAACCCTCGCGACGATCTGCGATAGCTCGGTTAACTGATTGAAGTCTGGCTTCTTCGGCTGCTAGCGCTGCTTCAGCTGAAGCGCGTTCACTGATTGTGGAATTAAGCGCTAGTCGATCGTGATCAACTTGTGCGGCTAACTGAGATTCAGATGCTCGCAGCGTCTGAGCCTCCCGATCGATTTCTTCTGGATCGCGGCCGCGCTGCCCTTCTTCTTCTTCAGTTTCACCTTGGCGAACTCGCTCTTTAGCTAAAGCCAGAGTTGAACGCATACGTTCTTGTAACGCACCCAATTGATAAAAAGCATTCTGGGCACGTTCAACTAGCGGAGCCGCTTCAGCAATATTTGCATCCAGAATTGCTTCTCTAGCTCGTGCTGCAGTTAATTCACTTTCGACTTCACTACGTCGTTCACGTAAAACTGTCTCGTCAGCAATTTCAGCATCGAGAGCTACCTTCATTTGGAATAAGTCATCCGCTAATAAACGTAATCTTGCATCGCGCACATCAGATTGAATTACATTCGCTCGGCGTGCAACTTCAGCTTGTCGACCCAAAGGTTTTAATTGACGACGTAATTCATTTGTTAAATCTTCGAGGCGAGTTAAATTGAGTTCCATCGCTTCTAATTTGCGTAAAGCTTTTTCTTTACGCTTTCGATGTTTTAAAACACCTGCTGCTTCTTCAATGTAAGAGCGACGTTGCTCTGGTGTAGCTAATAAAATTTCACGTAATCGGTTTTGGCCGACAATTACATGCATCTCTCGGCCAATACCCGAGTCACTTAATAATTCTTGGATATCCAATAAACGTGATGGGGTGCCATTGATTGCATATTCTGAACCACCATTTCGAAACATAGTTCTCGAAATAGTTACTTCGGTGTAGTCAATAGGTAATGCGCCATCGGTATTGTCGATAGTTAAAAGTACTTCAGCCCGACCTAGTGGTGCCCGACCGCTAGAACCGGCGAAAATAACGTCTTCCATTTTTCCGCCGCGTAAAGTTTTAGCACCTTGTTCGCCCATAACCCAGGCAATTGCATCGATTACATTTGATTTACCTGAACCATTAGGTCCTACGACAGCGGTGATCCCGCGTTCAAAATTTAGAGTCGTTGATGACGCAAACGACTTGAAGCCGCGAATTGTCAGACTCTTTAAATACACGCGATTCTTTCAGTTTGCGCGCCAGCGGGGAGACTAGCAACTTAAGCGGGAAGCCGAAATTAGTTTATCTATTGGAAAAATCAGCGAATACCTTGGGATCCCAGCCAAAAACTAGATTTTTTGCTT